>CAIXHI010000175.1 GCA_903919215.1 uncultured Acidimicrobiaceae bacterium | reverse complement strand
GGCACCATGACCGGCGAGTGGGGCGCCTTCGGCTACGACGACGAAGGTCATCCCAGCCAGTACAACGTGCTGATCCAGGACGGTGTGCTCACCGACTACATGTGGGACTACCTGCGGGCTCGCAACGAAGGTCGGCCGCGCAGCGGTAATGGCCGCCGTCAGAGCTACCAGCACCTGCCGATGGTGCGCATGACGAACACGTACGTGCTGAACGGCAGCACTGAACCCGATGACATCGTGCGTGCCACGGAGAGCGGCGTGTACGTCGCCAAGCTCGGCGGCGGCAGCGTGAACACGGCCTCGGGAGACTTCGTGTTCGGTATGACCGAGGCGTACCTCATCGAGAACGGCCAGATCACCGAGCCGTTGCGCGAGAGCAACCTGATCGGCAACGGTCCGGCCGTGCTGCGCGACATCGACATGCTGGGCAACGACTTCGCGATGGGCAATCCCGGAACCTGTGGCAAGGATGGCCAGGGTGTGCCGGTCGGGGACGGCCAACCGACCTTGCGAGTGAAGTCCCTCACGATCGGCGGTACCGCAGCATGAGTTCGGAACAGTTGCAGGAGATCGCCGACCGAGTCGTGGCGCAGGCCACGACCGGCGAACATGTCGAGGCCTTCGTCAGCCGCGACTCGGAGACCGACATTCGCGTCTACGAGGGTCAGGTGGAGCACTTCGTCAGCGCACAGAGCGAAGGAATCGGCATCCGCGTCATCCGCGACGGCCGTACCGGCTTCGCGTACTCCGGCACGCTCGACCCGTCGGCGATCGCCGATGTCCTGGCCGAAGCTCGCGACAATGCCGAGTTCGGCACCCGCGATGAGTGGGCCGGCCTTGCCGAACCCGACGGTGTGGCTGTGATCGATCAGGACCTCTGGAACGAGACCCTCGCTGGCTACCACACCGATCGCAAGATCGAGATCGCCAAGGAACTCGAGCGGCTCACGTTGGCCTCCGACTCGCGCGTTCGCGTCGACGACTCGAACTATGCCGACGTCGCTGCCGAGATGGCGGTGGCCACTACTACGGGAATCCGTCGCAACGGCCGCGAGAACGGCTGTTTCGTCTCCGTCGGCACGCTGGCCGACGACGGTGACGAGACGCAAACCGGGTTCGGATTCAGCGTCGGCCGGTCGCCCGATCTGTTCGACCTGGGCAAGGCCGCACGCGAGGCGGCCGACCGTGCTACCCGCCTGCTGGGCGCGACGAAGCCGTCCAGTAAACGCGTCACCGTGGTGCTCGACCCGTATGTCACGGCGATGTTCCTCGGCATCATCTCCAGCACGCTGAACGGCGAGGCCGTTGCCAAGGGACGCAGTCTGTTCAAGGATCGTCTCGGCGATCAGGTGGCCAACCCACTCCTCACGCTCGTGGACGATCCGACGAACCCACTGGCCTACACGGCGACCGATCTCGATGGCGAGGGTCTGGCGGCGCGCCGCAATCCGCTGATCCAGGACGGCGTGCTGCAGCAGTTCGTGCACAACAGCTACAGCGCCCGTCGCGTCGGTGCAGTCAGCACGGGCAACGCCGTCCGCGGTGGCTTCAAGGGCACACCGGGTGTTGGCTGTCTGGCGCTGCAGTTGCAGCCCGGTACACGAGATCAGGCGGCCCTGATCGCTGATGTCGACGATGGTGTGCTCATCCAGTCGGTGCAGGGTCTGCACAGCGGGGTGAACCCGATCAGTGGCGACTTCTCGGCCGGCGCCTCGGGTCTCGTGATCACCAACGGCACGCTCGGCGCCCCCATCCGCGAGTTCACCATCGCATCCACATTGCAGCGCATGTTGCTCGATGTGATCGAGGTCGGCGGCGATATCGACTGGCTCCCCATGCGTGCCGCGGGTGTCAGCCTGGTGATCCGCGACATCACCATGTCTGGTGCGTGAGGGTCCGGTGCGTGAGTGTCGGGTCAGCGCAACGCGGTCTCGACGTCGCGGCACTGAATGCCCAGCGACGCCGCACGTGACACGTCGAGCACCAGGTTGCCTGGTCGATCGACCCCACTGGCGGCGAGGGTGGACGTGCGCACACGTGCGCTCTCGCCACCCAGCCGCCGGGCGAATGCTCCGGCGAGCTCGGCCCGGCTGATTCGGTTCGGTCCGGCGATGTGCAGCGTGCCGGTGACGTCGGGTCGGTCGGCCAGCGTCACCAGTGCCGCGGCCACATCGGCAGCGTGTGCGGGGCAGCGGAACTCGTCCTCGAAGAACGACATGCGCGACCGGCCCGTGATCGCGTCGTCGACATCGCGCTGGCATGGCGCGAGGTGCGTGGTGCCGTACAACAGCGAGGTGCGCACGGTGAGCGCCGACGGGTGCGCAGTCATCACGGCGGTCTCGGACTCGGCCTTCCAACGCCCGTAGACGGAAGTGGTATCGGGCCGGTCGTGTTCGGAGTACGGCTGCGGGCGGCCAGCGAAGACGAGGTCGGTCGACAGGTGGATCAGGTGGGCTCCGCACGCGGCGGCCGCTTCGGCGACATGGCGACTGCCGTCGACGATCGTGCCCCGGTCTCCCTTGCGATACGCGAGGTGCACGATCGCGTTCGGCTTCCACGTGGTGATCTCAGCGAGCACCCGATCGCGGTCGTGCACGTCAAGGATCCGTGACGACGGTGCCAGCAGCTCCCACTCGCCGACCTCGCTGGCGGGCAGCAGGTGCCTGCCCAGAAAACCTGACGCACCCGTGACGAACAAGAGCCTTTTCCGTCTGGGTCGCCACCGCACGCGGCAATCCTGCCAGGTACCGTGACCCCCCGTGACCACACCGCACGCATCGGCGATCGCCCGTCACCCGCACCTCGCCGATTCACTGCCCGCAGGGTGGGTGCGCGTCGACCTCCATAGCCACACGATGTGGAGTGGCGACAGCACCACCACTCCGGACGAGGTGCACGATGCGGTCGTGGAGTCGGGGCTCGACGTGCTCTGCATCACCGACCACAACGCCATACGCGGTGCGGTGGAACTGTCGGGTCAACTCCCGTGTCGGGTGATCGTCGGCGAGGAGTTGCGCACGCACGCGGGGGAGATCATCGGGTTGTTCCTGTCCGATCGCATTCCGTTCGGCACATCGCCGCGCGAGGCGGCGATGGCCATCAGAGCGCAGGGCGGTGTCGTCTACGTGCCGCACCCGTTCGATCCGATGCGGCGCAACCTCGCCGAACCCGCACTGCTCGAGCTCGCCGAGGCGGGGTT
>CAIXHI010000174.1 GCA_903919215.1 uncultured Acidimicrobiaceae bacterium | reverse complement strand
GCAAGCGACCGTGCCGATGCCGCGTGGTGCTGATGCTTTGCTCGCGCGTCCATCGCCGCAGCTCCACCATCGCGTCGGCGACAGGCTGCACCCGGTCGACTTCGATCCCAGTGGCATGACATTCGGCCAGCTGCTCATCCGTGATCGTGCCCACCACCCGCACCCGTTCCACGCTCTGTGTCGCGGGGCTGACCACCGTTATTGGAGATACACCCGCGACACGGGCAGCGAGTCGAGCGAGATCCACGGCGGCAGGGTCGGCGTCGGGGGCGATGTACACACCGACGCTGGGGAGGGGTCGATGGCGCAGCACGTTGCGCTCGCATGCCAGACCGCAAGGATCGTGCTCGATGGCGAAGTGCTCACGCCATACCCGGCGGAAGTCGGCCTCGACATGAGCGCCACCGCTCCAAGTACCCAACGCTTCGACATAGAACGGACCACCCGCCTTCGGCCCGCAGCCGATCGACGAACGCTTCCACCCGCCGAACGGTTGACGCTGGACGACCGCACCGGTGATGTGCCGGTTCACATACGCATTGCCGACCTGCACTCGCTCGAGCCAGTACGCCACCTCATGCTCGTCGAGCGACTGGATGCCACCGGTGAGGCCGAAGTCCGTCGCGTTCTGCAGTTCGATCGCATGGTCGAGGTTCTCGGCGCGCATCACGCCCAGCACTGGACCGAAACACTCGGTGCGATGGAACCAACTCCCCGCTTGCACGCCGATGCGCACGCCCGGCGACCACAGGTTCGTCGCCTCGTCGAGGCGCTGCGGCTGCACGAGCCATGCTTCTCCTGGCTCGAGCACGGTGAGTGCCCTGCGCAACTTGTCGGACGGTGCGCCGATGAGCGGACCCATCATCGTCGACAGATCACTGGCCTGGCCGACGCGAACACTGCGCACCGCCGCGGCGAGTCGCGACAGGAAGCCGGGCTCGTCGTACACCGCTGCCTCCACGATCGCCAGGCTCGCCGCCGAGCACTTCTGTCCCGCATGACCGAACGCCGACTTCACGAGATCCTTGATCGCTGCATCCTCGTCCGCTGCGGCCGTGATCACCATCGCGTCCTTGCCGCTGGTCTCGGCGAGGATCCGGATCGACGGCTTCCACGACCGGAACATCTGCGCCGTGTCGTACGCGCCGGTCAGCACCACGGTGGCGACGTCGTCGTGCGTCACGAGGTGGCGACCGACCTCGTCATCGGGAGTCGCCACGAACTGCACGAGGTCGCGGGGCACCCCCGCCCGCCACAGCTGGTCGACCAATGCACGCCCGACCGAGCGCACCTCGGGCGCCGGCTTCAGCAGAACAGCGTTCCCGGCTGCGAGCGCGGCGAACACACCACCGGCCGGGATCGCGTAGGGGAAGTTCCACGGAGCGGCGACCAGCACGATTCCGTGCGGAGTGAACGTCAGCCCCCGCTGTTGACCGACCTCGATCGAGTGGGTGCACTCCGCGTAGTAGCGAGCGAAATCGACCCCTTCCGAGATCTCCGAGTCGCCTTCGGCCACGGTCTTGCACGCGGTGTGCGACATCAACGAGAGCGTCGCCCCACGGCTGCGGTCCATCTCGTCGGCAACGGCGTGCAGCAGTGCCCTGCGTTCGGCGAAGGGTGTGCCGGCCCACCGCTGTCCGGCAGTAACCGCAGCAGCGACGGCCGCGTCGACCGCCTCGATGGTGTCGGTGGGCACCACCTCCGGCACCACCGGCGCCGCCAGGTGGCCCGCGATCCATGCGCGGTTCGCCTCGCGGGTCCAGTCGGTGTCGGCGGCGTTCGCGAAGTGGTCTGTGACCGGTCGCGACACCGGCAGGGAACGGTCCTGCGTACGGTGTGGCTCGGCATGCACACCATCGCGAGCATCCATCGCCGCGGTGAAGCGAGCCGCCTGATCGAGCCAGTCTGCCGAACCCGGCTGCAACGTGAACAGGGCGCGCAGGAAGTTGTCGGCCGAGGTGTTCTCGTCGAGCCGCCGTGTCAGATAGGCGATGCTCGCGGCCAGATCGTCATGCCGTACGACTGGGGCGTACAGCAGCACCTCCCCCGCCTCATCACGCACGGCTCGCGCCTGAGCGGGCGCCATTCCCTCCAGCATCTCGAGGTCGATCCGACCCGGATACGCCACGCTGAGCTCTAATGCCCACGCCAGGTCGAACAGGTTTTGGCTGGCAAAACCAAGGCGCACGGCTCCCGCCCAACGCGGGTCGAGCACTCGCTCAACCAACCGCTTGAAGCTCGCATCGACCTCGGCCTTCGTCGAATAGGGGGCCTGTGGCCACCCGTGCAGTTCAGCCTCCACCTTCTCCATCGCCAGGTTGGCGCCCTTCACGACACGCACCTTCAACGTGCCACCGGACCGGGTGTGGCGATCCGCCGCCCACGCACACAACTGCTCGCACGCGCCGTGCGAATCGGGGAGATACGCCTGCAACACGATGCCAGCGTCCACATCGACGAAGTCGGGCTCATCGAGCACCCGCATCAACGAAGTGATGGTGAGCGGCAGGTCGCGGTACTCCTCCATGTCGAGATTGACGAAGACCTTCGGGGTGGTGTGCTGCGCGTCGCGGTACAGAACGCGCAGCCGTTCACAGATCAGCGACACCGAATGATCGAACGCGAGCGCGTCGAGGTTGGCCACCACGGCCGAAATCTTCAGCGAGACATAATCCACGTCGGGCCGGGCCACTCGCTCACGGATCAGGCGCATGCGCTCATCGGCCTCGGTGTCGCTGAGGATCGCTTCGCCGAGCACGTTCACATTGAGCGGGAACCCCTCCGACTGGCGGCGGGCAAGGTGGCGGGCGAAGTCCGGGTCGTCGGCGGGCAGCACGACGCCGTTGCTCTCGCGCACGATGCGTCGGCGGACGAGCGGCATCACGATCCACGGCAGCACCGGCGCGAGGAGGGCGCCGACACGCAGCGACAGCGAATCGATCAGACCCAAGGACGGTGGCACCCCGACCTCCTGCACGATCGCCCGAAACCGGGCCGCAGCGCGGCGGTGGTCATCGAACCGCAGCACCTCGTCGGTGAGTGCGAACGTGAGGGCTCGCAGATGTTCGTCCTGCACGACCGCAGCAAGGCGAGCACGTTGGCGCGCTTCCGGCCGGGTCGTGCCGGACAGCGATGCGGTGAGGAGTTGCTCAGCGTGTGGCACGGTCATGCCCCCATCCAACGCCATCGCCACGAGCACCGACAGAGCCGTTGGGCCGTCAGGTTCGTTCAACCGCCAGTTCCGCCGAGGTGTCGGCATCACCCCCGGTGCCTACCGGACCCGCGTGTGAAGGCCAGGCCGCACCCAGTGCGGTTTCGGCTTCAAACGCGGTGGGGGCGGGACGGGTAGGCTCGGTGTCCCTATGGCCAGCACCCATCTGTCCCGCACCGCGTTCGAGCGCCTCACCGAGGAGCACTACGACCTCACCACCCGCGGCCGCATCGAAGTCGCACAGAAGATCGAGGCTGCCCGACTGCTGGGCGACCTCTCCGAAAACGGCGACTACCACGCGGCGAAGGACGAGCAGGGTCACATGGAAGGCCGCATCCGTCAGCTCGAGCACTTCCTCGAGCACGCTGAGATCATCGAGTCGGGCGAAGCGGGCGTCGTCGCGGCCGGCACCGTCGTCACCATCGTGTACGAGGGCGACAGCCACGACATGGCCGAAACGTACCTCCTCGGCCACATGGAAGAACGCGCCGGCGACCTCGATGTGATGAGCCCGCAGTCCGCGCTCGGCAGCGCACTGCTCGGCTCGGTCGAGGGACACTGGGTGGAGTACACCACTCCCACCGGAGACCAGCTGAAGGTGCAAGTGCTGAAGGTGGCGCTCCTGTAGTGGCCATTCGCGACGGGAAGTCGGCGACCGAGGTCAGTGCCGAGGTCACACCTCCGCTGCCTCCCGGCGCGGCCATGCACCTCCCCGGGCGTGGCACCACGTTCGTGCGCACCATGGCCGGTCCGCCCAATGCGCCAACGGTGCTGTTGCTGCACGGCTGGACTGCCAGCTGCGACCTCAACTGGTACACGTGTTACCGACCGTTGTCGCGCCATTACCGCGTGGTGGCAATCGACCATCGAGGCCACGGTCGCGGTATCCGTTCGAAGAAGGCCTTCCGCCTGGAGGACTGTGCCGACGATGCACTCGCCGTCTGCGACGTGCTGGGTATCGACCAGATCATCCCCGTCGGCTACTCCATGGGCGGACCCGTGGCGCAGCTCATCTGGCAGCGGCACCCCGAACGCGTTCGTGCGCTCGTGCTGTGCGCCACGGCACCGTTCTTCATCAGTTCCCGCGAAGAACGTATGGGCTTTCTCGGACTGTCCGGTCTGGCAGCACTCGCCCGGCTCACGCCGTCGCAGGCCCGCCAGTGGCTCACCGACCAGGTGTACCTGCAACGCAAGACCGAGGAATGGGAACCGTGGGCCATCCAGGAGGCGTCACTGCACGACTGGCGAATGGTGCTGGAGGCAGGTCGTGAGATCGGCAAGTTCGACTCCCGACCATGGATCAGCGACATCGACGTACCCACCTCCACGCTGATCACGATGCGCGACAAGGTCGTGCCGTTGCGCCGTCAGGTGCGCTTGTTCGAAGGCATCGCGGGAGCGGAGGCGTTCCGTGTCGACGGCGACCACGACGCCGTGGTGGCCAATGCCGACCGCTTTGTGCCCACGTTGCTGCGGGCGGTGCACTCGGTCGTCGAGCGTTCGCGAGGCGTCCCGTCATGACGCTCGCTCGTCGCCTCCTGACGATCGCAGGCGTCACAGCGGCGATGACGGCACTCATCGCCTTCGTGCGCAAGGAGCAACAGCACCTCCGCACCAGCCGATCGCAGCGCAACGTCGACGTCGCTCGCCTCGGCGCCACCGTCGGCAAGCACTACGCGACGAACGCGGCGCGCAAACTGTTTGCCTCCGCCGAGCGGCGTATTGAGCTCGACCAGGAGCGCGAACTGCGCACTGCCGAGGCGGTGGCCGAACGCCTGGGCAACATGAAGGGCGCGCTGATGAAGCTCGGCCAGATGGCCAGCTACATCGACGACGCGCTGCCCACACCGCTCAGGGATGCGCTGTCGGCCTTGCAGTCGAACGCCCCGCCGATGAGCGCCGCCCTCGCGGCCGGTGTCATCGAGCGCGAGTTCGGCGTGCCACCCGAGCGGCTGTTCGTTGAATGGGACCCACAGCCCATCGCCGCCGCCAGCATCGGCCAGGTGCACCGCGCTGTCGTGCTCGACCCGATCACGGGCGAAGAACGGGCAGTGGCAGTGAAGGTGCAGTACCCGGGTGTGGGCGAGGCGGTCGAGGCCGACCTACGCAACGCGAACCTGCTGGGGATGTTGCTACAGCAGGGCTTCGGCGGACTCGACGCCGACGACATGGTGGCCGAGATCAAAGAGCGGCTCATTGAAGAACTCGACTACCGACTGGAGGCGAAGAACCAGCAACTGTTCGCCGACTACTTCCGCGGACACCCGTTCATCCACGTACCCGATGTGCTGCCGGCGTTCAGCGGGGCCACGGTCATCACCAGCGAACTGGTCAACGGCAGCACGTGGCAAGACATCCAGTCGTGGCCGAAGTCCGAGAAAGACCTCATCGGCGAGACGTTGTTCCGGTTCGTGTTCCGCAGCCTCTACGGCATGCAGGCGTTCAACGGCGACCCGCACCCCGGCAACTACCTGTTCCACGGCGACGGTCGGGTCACGTTCCTCGACTACGGACTCGTGAAGCACTTCACCTCCAGCGAGATCGGCACGTTCATCGGGATGGTGAAGTCGGCGGCCTACGACCACGACCAGAGCGAGTTCCGACGCATTGTCGAGTCGGCCGGAATGCTGCGGCCCGGATGCCCTGCGCCCGACGACGAGACCGGCGAGTACTTCAGCCAGTTCTACGAGAGCGTCCGTCACGACCAAGAGGTCACGTGGAGCAGCGAGTATGCGAGCGCGATCATGCGCCATACGTTCGACCGCACCAGCCCGATTGCGCAGTACGCCACCGTGCCCAAGGCGTTCGTGTTCATCCAGCGCATCAACCTCGGCCTGTACGCACTGCTCGGCGAACTGCAGGCGACGGGCAACTACCGACGGATTGCTGAGGAACTCTGGCCGTTCGTCGCTGGCCCTGCCAGCACCCCGTTGGCCGAGCGCGAGCGCGGATGGCTGGATGGCCTTCGCCGATAGCGTGCTGCGAATGCGCCGCCTCGGTCCCGCCGTTCTCTGCCTCTCCCTGCTCGTAGCCGCTGCCGCGTGCGGCGACTCGAAGTCCAGCAGCTCACCGATCACTGGCGTGCCCGAGGCCAACGCGCCCGACACCGCCGACAGCGTGCTCACCACACCCACCAGCATCGTCGACACGCCCACGGTGTCGCTGCCGAAGGAACTGCCCACCGAACTGGTGATCACCGACCTCGAACCCGGCACCGGCCCGGCGGCCGCCGCCGGCGACACGGTGGTCGTGCACTACATCGGAGTGCTCTCGGCCAGCGGTCAGGAGTTCGACAGCAACTTCGACAGCGCGACCGGGTTCGACGTGCAGCTCGGCGCGAACAGCGTGATTCAGGGTTGGGAGCAGGGGCTCATCGGCGTGAAACAGGGTGGTCGCCGCCAGCTCGACATCCCGGCATCGCTGGCCTACGGCGACAACCCGCCGAGCGGTAGCCCGATCCAGGCCGGCGATGCGCTGACCTTCGTCGTCGACGTCATCGTGGTGCTGCCCACGTCGAAGGCCGCTGACGACCCGGGCATCACGCTGAAGGGCGCCAAGAACGTCGACCCGATGGTGTCCGCTGAACTGATCGAGGGCACCGGCGCCGCCATCCAGAACGGCCAGACCGTTGCCTTGCGCATCGTGTCGTACCGCGCTGACACGGGCGTTCTGCTCGCCAGCAGCTGGGGCGAGCCGCCGCTCACCTTCGTCTTCTCGGCGACCACCGATGTGTACCCCGGTCTGGTCGAGGCAGTGCGCGGTATGAAGGTTGGCGGGCGCCGTCAGGCACAGATCCCGTTTGCCACCGTGTTCGATGGCGCTGGCAGCACGAACCTGGGCTTACCCGCGAAGGTCGACCTGGTCGTCGTCATCGACCTCGTCACCGTCTACTGACCTACCGCGGCGTGGGTCACGCCGCGGAGATGAACACGACATGGTCGGGTTCGTGTTCAAAACGCATGATGGTGGCCCCACCCGTCTCGTCGCGTACCTCCACCACTCGCGCCTTACGCCGCACCGGGTACTGCCGCGGGCGGCGCGGGTCGGGCGGCAGCACCATCCGCCATTCGGCCGACACGATCGCGATGGCGTCGAAGTCGCGCACCCTTGGTGAGTCGGGGTGCCGAGTCAGTGCCTCCATGTCGGCACCCTCGGCGAGGAACGTGACGCGCGCCGCTGCGGGGTGGTCGTGGTCGAGCCCGTCAGGATCGATCACGTCGAACCCGTAGAGGCGCAGTGAGGTCTGGCCGAAGTCGAGCGTCTGGTGCAGCCGCGCTTCGAACCAACGGGCCAGACGGAAGGGAAGGGAGGCGGTGTCGTTCACACCCCCACTGGGTACGGCCAGGTCGACGATCCGGCAGCCCCGGTTGGGAGTGGCTCAGCGCGGGAGGGCGGCGGCGAGGGCGGTCGCAGCAGCCTGCACTTGTGCTCCGAACGACTTCCGTGGCGATCGGGTGAGCCGCTCGACCGGACCGCTGAGGCTGACAGCGGCCACCACCTGCCCCTGTCGATCACGCACTGCCGCGCTGACGGAGGCGACACCCACTTCGCGTTCTTCCACACTGTCGTCCAGATCGGGGCCGTGTGCGCCGAGGACACGCCCGGCCGAGCCGAGCCCCAGCGGCAACAACGCACCCTCGGGCACGATCCAGCGCAACGCGTGGTTGGCCTGCAGCGATACGACACACCGCCGCCCGTCGTGCTCGCGCACATACAACTGCACACTCTCGCCAGTGAGGTCGCGCAGCGCGGTGAGAATCGGCGCCGCCAACTCGGCCAGTGGGAAGGCCTCTGTCGCCGCGTGTCCAAGTCGGATCAGCTCGAACCCGAGACAGAACCGGCCAAGCGAATCGCGACGCACGAGGTGATGCTGCTCGAGAGCCACCGCCAGGCGATGAGCCGTGGCCCGAGGCATTCCGGTGGCCCGCTGTAGTTGAGCGAGATCGTGCGGACCCGATGCCAGGGCGTGCAGGATCAGCACCCCTTTGTCAATGACGCCAACTCCGCTTACACTGTTCACCAGCGAGAACTCTATCTCAGAAAGTGAGACAGCCCATGGCGCAGCCGACGACTCTTGCCCAAAAAGTTTGGGATCAGCACGTGGTGCATTCCGCAGCCGATGAACCCGATCTGCTGTACATCGACCTGCACCTCGTCCACGAGGTCACCAGCCCGCAGGCGTTCGATGGTCTGCGGCTCACCGGTCGCACCGTGCGTCGTCCCGACCTCACCATCGCTACCGAGGACCACAACGTCCCCACCGCCGACATCCATCTCCCGATCGCGGATCCTGTCTCGGCGCGTCAGGTGGAAGTGCTGCGTGAGAACACCAAGGAGTTCGGCATCGTCGAGTTCCCAATGGGCGACCCCCGCCAGGGCATCGTGCATGTGATCGCTCCCGAGCAGGGGCGCACCCTCCCGGGCATGACGGTGGTGTGCGGCGACAGCCACACCGCCACGCACGGCGCGTTCGGTGCGCTGGCGTTCGGTATCGGCACCAGCGAGGTCGAGCACGTACTGGCGACGCAGACACTGCCCCAGAGTCGCCCGAAGTGGATGAGCGTCCGAGTCGAGGGCAATGCCCCGGCCGGCGTCACCGCCAAGGACATCGTGTTGGCGATCATCGCCCAGATCGGCACTGCGGGCGGTATCGGCAGCGTCATCGAGTACCGCGGCCCGGCGATCCAGGCGCTGTCGATGGAGGGTCGCATGACCCTGTGCAACATGAGCATCGAAGCCGGCGCCAAGGCCGGTCTGGTGGCCCCCGACGACATCACCTTCGAGTACCTGAAGGGCCGCGAGCACGCACCCAAGGGCGCCGACTGGGACGCTGCCGTCGCCAACTGGCGCACGCTCGTCACCGATGAGGGCGCGGTGTTCGACAGCGAGGTCATCCTCGATGCCAGCGCGCTGACCCCGCAGGTCAGTTGGGGCACGAACCCCGCGCAGGTGATCCCGATCGGCGGACTGATCCCCGACCCGAAGGACTACGAGGGTCAGGCCGCCGACACGGTTGCCCGTGCACTCGAGTACATGGGCCTCACCGCCGGTACGCCGATGCGCGAGGTGAAGGTCGACACGGTGTTCATCGGTTCCTGCACCAACAGCCGTATCGAAGATCTGCGCGCTGCTGCCGCCGTGATGAAGGGCCGCACAGTCACCGTGCCCCGGGTCATGGTGGTACCCGGGAGCCATGCCGTGAAGGCGCAGGCCGAGGCCGAGGGTCTGCCGGAGGTGTTCCGCGCTGCGGGCGCCGACTGGCGTGAGCCCGGCTGCAGTATGTGCCTGGCGATGAACCCCGACAAGCTCGCCCCCGGTGAACGCTCGGCCAGCACCAGCAACCGCAACTTCGAAGGCCGCCAGGGCCGCGGCGGTCGTACGCACCTCGTCTCCCCCGCCGTCGCTGCCGCCACCGCGGTCGCCGGCCACTTCGCCACCCCGGAGGATCTGAAGTGAAAGCTGTACACATCATCACCGGTCGCGGCCTGCCGCTGAAGCGCAGCGACGTCGACACCGACCAGATCATCCCCGCCGAATGGCTCAAGCGCGTCGAGCGCACCGGCTTCGAGAAGGGCCTGTTCGGCACCTGGCGCGACGACCGCAACTTCGTGCTCAACGACGAGCGCTACAGCGGTGCCAGCGTGATGGTGGCCGGGTCGTCGTTCGGCGTCGGCTCATCTCGCGAACACGCCGTGTGGGCGATCCAACAGGGCGGCTTCGACGCCGTCGTGGCACCCAGCTTCAGCGACATCTTCCGCAACAACTGCACCAAGAACGGCCTCGTGCCGGTCGTGGTTCCCGAAGCCGTCGTGCAGGCCATCTGGGCGGCAATCGACGCCGACCCGAATGTGGAGATCACGGTCGATGTCGAGCGGCTCACCGTCGAGGTTCCCTCGGCGGGTATCTCTGCCACGTTCCCGATGGATCCGCAGACGCAGCACCGTTTCCTCAACGGCCTCGACGACATCGGTATCACGTTGTCGCACACCGGTGCGATCGACAGCTACGAGGCCAACCGACCGAGCTGGCTGGCCTGAACTGAGCTGGCCTGAACTGAATTGCACGGGACGGCGGGCGACCGCCGTCCCGGGTTCAGCTCGGTGCGTCAGCCCTCGGTGTGGAAGTCGGGCAGGTGCTTCAGCTTCGGATTGTTGCTGAACACCTCGATCGGCGGCGTCGGGTCGAGCCGCATCCCGCGCTGCAGGATGCGCACCTGCGTGTGCTGGTTGTACTCCGCGAGCGTGACGGCCCAACCGTCTCGCCCTGCTCGCGCAGTACGACCGCTGCGATGCAGGTAGTCCTTCACATCGCCGGCCGGTTCGTAGTGGACGACCACACCGATGTCGTCGACGTCGATGCCACGCGCCGCGACGTCGGTGGCCACCAACACGCTGAGCTCACCATCGGTGAACCGCTTCAGCGCCCGCTCTCGAGCGGCCTGAGCGAGGTCGCCGTGGATCGCGGATGCTTTCACGCCGAGGTCTTGCAGATTGCCTTCGACTCGATCGCAGGTGCGCTTGGTCTGGCAGAACACGATCGTCTTCAACACACCGCTGGCGATCGAGGCCACGACACGGTCCTTGTCCATGTGGTGCACGGCGAGGAACAGGTGGTGCATGGTGCCCACCGTGTCGTTCGCTGCGTCGATGGCGACTTCCACCGGATCCTTCATGTAGCGCGTGACGAGATGAGCGACATCGCCGTCGAGCGTCGCCGAGAACAACATCGTCTGGTGTTCGCCGGTGACCTTGCGCAAGATCCACTCGACCTGCGGGGTGAACCCGTCATCGGCCATGCGGTCGGCCTCATCGAGTACCACGATCTCGATACCGTCGAGCTGTAGTTCGTTTTCCTTGAGCAAGTCGATGAGGCGCAGCGGTGTGGCGACGATGACGTCGACACCGATTGCCAGCGCGTCGATCTGCTGCTGACGAGAGGCACCGCCGTACACAGCCAGCACGCTGCGCCCACAGGCGATGGCGACTGGACTGAGCACTTCGGAGACCTGCAGCGCGAGTTCGCGTGTGGGCACCATCACGAGTGCAGTGGGACGGCGCGGCTGACCTTCGCCGTTGAGGCGCGCGAGCAGCGGCACGCCGAACGCGAGCGTCTTTCCAGAGCCGGTCTTGGCTCGTCCGCACACATCGCGACCCGTGATGGCGACCGGGATCGCCTTCACCTGGATGGCGAACGGCGTGGTGAAACCGGCAGCGGCGAGGCCGAAGTCGACGTTGGGCGGTACACCCAGCTCGATGAATCCGGTGGGGACGTAGTCCTCGATGGCAAGTGTGAGCGCCGGCGCCGGGGGCGGGGTGCGGTGTTCCGGGGTTTGGTGCGTATCTCGCGGTCGGCCGCGACGCTCACCCGGAGGGCGGTTGAATCCAGACATGTGCTGGCCAGGGTACCGGGATACTCGTGCACAGGGGTATCGCAGGATGACAACGGGGTCCACGTCAGCGGGCACAATACGACGATGCACGTCGCGCTCACCGTCAACGATTTCCTCCGCCGGGCCGAAGAGGTCTACCCCGATCGCATCGCTGTCGTCGACGAGCCCGAGCAACCTGCCGAATCGTGGGGATCGTTCACATATGCGGAGATGGCGGCGAAGGCGCGAGCGATCGCCGCTCACCTCGATGCGCTCGGTATCGGCCAGGGCGAACGTGTTGCTGTGGTGAGCCACAACTCGGCGCGGCTGTTGACCGCACTCTTCGGTGTCAGCGGTTCTGGTCGCGTGCTCGTGCCGGTCAACTTCCGGCTCGTCGCCGAGGAGGTCAAGTACATCGTCGAGCACAGCGGCGCCCGAGTGCTGTATGTCGACCCCGAACTCGAGGACGGCCTCGCAGGAGTGCAGTGCGAGCACCGCTTCGTCATCGGCAGCGCCACCGATGCACCCGCCGAACACTCCGACCCGCTGCCGTGGGTGTACGACGAGGATGCGGCCGCCACCATCAACTACACCAGCGGCACCACAGCGCGACCCAAGGGTGTGCAACTCACGCACCGCAACGTATGGCTCAACGCCACCACGTTCGGCTGGCAGTTGGGGATCAACGACCGCGATGTGTACCTACACACGCTGCCGCAGTTCCACTGCAACGGGTGGGGAGTGCTGTATTCCGTCACCGGCATGGGTGCGCAGCACATCATCCTGCGCAAGGTCGACGGGGCCGAGATCCTGCGACGCGTCGAACGTCACGGCGTCACGGTGATGTGCGGTGCACCGGCGGTGGCGAACATGATCCTCGACGCAGCCGGCACCTGGGACGGCCCGATTCCCGGCCGTGGCAGAGTCCGCATCGTGTGCGCCGGAGCGCCACCGCCGACGAAGACGATCGAACGGATCGAGACCGAACTGGGCTGGGAGTTCATCCAGATCTACGGCCTCACCGAGACCACCCCGCTGCTCACCATGAACCGCACCCGCGCCGAGTTCGATGAACTCAGCCCCGGCGAGCGGGCCATCAAGCTCA
Organism: uncultured Acidimicrobiaceae bacterium; assembly: GCA_903919215.1. Classification (GTDB taxonomy): domain Bacteria; phylum Actinomycetota; class Acidimicrobiia; order Acidimicrobiales; family Ilumatobacteraceae; genus UBA668. The sequence goes on along the minus strand of CAIXHI010000174.1, from coordinate 7,228 downwards.
GCCGTGCCGGCGCTCCGGCGATCGGTGTCCAGATGCGCATCTCCCCCGATGGTGAGGTGCTCGCCCGCGGCAACCACGTGATGGGTGGTTACTGGAACCAGCCAGAGGCAACCGCCGAAGCGGTTCGCGCGGCGGCCGACGACCTCGATGGCCCGGACTGGTTCCACAGCGGCGATGGCGGCTACCTGGACGACGACGGCTATCTCACCATCAGCGACCGCAAGAAGGACGTGATCATCACGGGTGGTGAGAACGTGAGCAGTATCGAAGTCGAGGACGCCGTGTTCAGCCACCCCGACGTTGTCGAGGTCGCGGTCATCGGCGTACCCGACGAGAAGTGGGGTGAACTGGTCATGGCGCTCGTCGTGCTCGTCCCCGACTCGACGCTCACCGAAGCCGACCTGATCGCGCACACGCGCACCAAGTTGGCGCACTACAAATGCCCCAAGCGCATCGAGTTCCGCGAGGCACTCGCCCGCACCGCCACCGGCAAGTTGCAGAAGTTCAAACTGCGCGAACCGTTCTGGGCAGACATGGACCGCAAGGTCCACTGACCGCGGATCGAGCGACACTCGAGGGCTGTGTCACCACCCGGTGAAACGGGTGTTTCAGAGTTGTCCGTCGGAACAGTCGCACTGACCGACTCGTCAGCCCCGCTGTCTGTTGCGTCAGTGAGTAGCGACACGGAGAACGAGTGGTTATGGTCGCATCCGCTTGAGCCGGAACTCCCGGCCGGAAGGAACCGATCCAACCCCCCTCTCCGTCTTTGAAAGGCGCAGCGATGAACGACATGACGACCGCCCCCGTGTTCAGCCAGAACGGACGCAAGGGAATCTCGTACGACTGGCAGAGCCTCTACGCCGAGGCCCAGGCGCAACTGATCGACAGCGAACTCGCGAAGTTCGCCCCCGCTCTGGCCGAATGACACGCACCCCTCAGCGGGTGCTGGTGCTCGGCTGCGGTTCGGTTGCGCAATGCACCGTTCCACTGCTCCTGCGTGACCTCGGGATCGAAGGTTCACGGATCACGATCGTCGACTTCCTCGACAACCGCGCCCGTGTGGCCGATTGCCTCGCACGGGGTGTGACGTATGAACAGGACCGGGTGACACCGGAGAACCTCGACACGTTCCTCTCCGCCAGGGTCGGCGACGGCGATCTACTGCTCGACCTGGCATGGAACATCGACAACCCCACGATCCTGCAGTGGTGCCGCGATCACGGGGTGCGCTATCTCAACACCAGCGTCGAGGTGTGGGACCCCTACGAAGACCTCACCACCACTTCGCCGCTCGACCGCACGCTCTACGTGCGACACATGCAGTTGCGCCGGATGAAGGCGACGTGGGCCGACAACAAGGGTGCGACGGCGGTGCTCGAACACGGAGCCAACCCCGGCCTGGTCAGCCACTTCGCCAAACAGGCCCTCACCGAGATCGCCGAGCGGATGCTGCACGACGCGCTTGCTGGCGGCCGGCAGACCGCACTCGAGGCGGCCCTCGCCGACCGGCGCTACAACGACCTGGCAATGCTCACCGGCACGAAGGTGATCCACATCGCCGAGCGCGATACACAGATCAGCGCGGTCCCCAAGCAACCCGACGAGTTCGTGAACACTTGGTCGGTGGACGGCCTCTACGAGGAGGGCGTCGCTCCCGCCGAAATGGGCTGGGGTACGCACGAGCGACGCCTGCCGCCGAACGCCTTCGTGCACAGCGGTGAGGGTCCGTGCAACCAGATCTGCATCGCCCGCCCCGGGGTGGAGACGTGGGTTCGCAGTTGGGTACCCAGCGGCGAGATCCGCGGGATGGTGGTGCGCCACGGTGAGTCGTTCACCATGTGCGAGCACCTCACGGTGAACGATGAACATGGCCGCGCGGTGTACCGCCCGACGGTGCACTACGCCTACCACCCTTGCGACTCGGCCATCAGCAGCTTGCTCGAACTGCGCATGCGCGGGTGGCAGATGCAACCGCGGCAACGCATCCTCAACGACGAGATCATCTCCGGGCGCGATGAACTCGGTGTGCTGTTGATGGGCCACCCGTACACCAGTTGGTGGACCGGTTCGCGGCTCAGCATCGACGAGGCCCGCGCGATCCTGCCCGGTCAGAGCGCCACCACCGTGCAAGTGGCGGGCAGCATCGTCGGCGCTGTGGCGTGGATGATCGAACACCCGAATGAAGGTGTCTGCGTCGCCGACGACCTTCCGTGGGAGGACGTTCTCGCGGTCGCCCGCCGCTACCTGGGCACACTGCACTCCGGCCCCTCGGACTGGGACCCGGTCGGTTCGCGCCGCGATCTGTTCGCCGGGTTTAGCGACGAAGCGGCGCACGTGGACACCGAAGACCCGTGGCAGTTCACCAACTTCCTGGTGCGCGGCTGACTCACGGTCCTGGGAATTGGGATATGTCACCCAACCGTCAACACAGTAAGATTCCCGGGTGACGTTCGACGCGGACCCGTTACTGGAGGGGATCGGCAAGACGCTCGGTCCGATGATCGTGGTCCGCCCCCACATGGTGGGCGACCGAATGGTCGACGGCGAGGTGGTCTGGCTCACGCCGGTTGCTGCCTCGCGGTTTGCACTGCGTGCCGGCGGGCTGATCTCCGAGGCGTACGGCCCCGATATCGCCAACATGCCAGCCACGCTCGCCGTCGAGTCGGCGCTGCGTTCCCCCGGCGTCAATGTCGTCCTCGGGCCGTTCCAGAGCGACCTCTTGGGCGAGACCGCGCGCTACGACGTTTCCGCAGTCACCCATCTTGACCTCGTGGTGGTGAAATTTCTCGATCGCACCGAAGCCCACCGCGAGCGCCTCCTCACGGAGGCATCACAGCAACAGTTACGCGACATGTTGGATGGACTGGAGGCTGGTGTCGTCCTCCTGACACCGCATTTCGAAGATGACGTCATCACAGATGCCGAGATCGTCTGGGCCAACGCAGCATCCCACCGGTTGTGGACCGACCAGAACGGACTGCTCCCGGGCACTCGTGTCACCGCGGTGTACTTCGACCAGGTGGAGTGGCTCGACGCGGCCAATCGTGCCTGGGCCGGCGAATCGGTGACTCGGGTCCTGCCTGCCGCACCTGGGACGGCGATCTGGAGTGCGGCCACCGAGGTGCTCAGCCGGGTCGGCGACTCACTGCTCGAGTTCACACACGACCGCTCCAAGGATCAACAGTTGCTCGGCCAGTTGGCCGAAGCGGATCACCGCTTTGGGGCGCTGCTCGACGACCTACCGCTCACCGTGTTCGTCGGCGAGTTCGGTAAGGACGACCTCACCTTCGTCAGCCCGAACGCAACGAAACTGCTCGGTCTCGCTCCCCACCGAATGCGGCGCATCAGCGACCTACTCGCCTTGGTGCACCCGGACGACCGGCCGTCGCTGGATGCGATGGGCGACTGGATCGGTGGCGGCCGCGCCGAATACGCCAGCGACTGGCGCATCATTCGTCCTGACGGCAGGGAGTTGATCGGCGCGTTCCAAGCGGTGCGCCGAACTGGCCCCACCGGTGTCGAGGGCTTCATCGCGCTCGTCTCCGATGTCACCGAATCACGCCGACTGCTGGAGCAGATGGAAGCCGGTGAGCGTCTGCAAGCGATGGGTCGCGCAGCAGGGTCCATCGCCCATGATTTCAACAACTTGTTGATGATCGTGTCCGGTCACCTCGACCGCGCGCTGCAACTCGCGCCACAGGCTGTTGCGCCCCTGACCACTGCGGCCAAGGCCGCCGCCCGAGCCAGCAACCTGGCTCAGAACATGTTGGCCTTCGCTCGCGGCAGACCGGGAGCACCGCGCCAGGTGCACCTGCACGAGTTCGTCACACGCTTCGAACCGATCATCAAGGGAACGCTGTCGCCAGCGACCACCTACCTCAACTGCGTGCCCGATGATCTGCCACCAGTGTTCGCGGACATCACCCATCTCGAGCAGGTGCTGTTGAACCTCGTCACGAATGCGCGCGACGCGATACAACCCAATGGCACAGTCACCGTCAGCGCAGCACTCGCCGACACTGCGGTGTGCCACCTCCCTGACGACTTGATCGAAGCTGGCCCATTCGTCGCCATCATCGTCACCGACGACGGCAACGGCATCCCGTCATCGATACAGCGCCGAGTCTGGGAGCCCTACTTCAGCAGCAAGCAGCAGACCCGCGAACACGGCACCGGACTGGGGTTGTCCACCGTGCACGGCATCGTGCATCAGTACGGCGGCCATGTCCATCTCGAGAGTGCGCCTGGCAAGGGAACTCGCATCACGTGCTATCTCCCGGTCGGTCAGTTTTTCGATCCAAGCATCTGATGCGTTGACAAATGCGGCCGCGCTCGGCAGACTGCATTTCCATGCGCACCCGACACGGCCTCCTGTTGCTTATGTAGGGCAAGCGTCGCATACCCGCGCTTGCCCGCCTGCCCCTGCCGAACTGGCCGGGGCTTCTTGCTTTTTCCGGTCCGTTTCCCCGTCGCAACCCTCAATGAGGATCCCCCCGCCATGTCACCCACACCCGTCAGTCCCAAGAAGATGCCGTTCCAGCGCTACGAGCGTTGCCTGCCGATGGTGCTCACCGACCGGTCATGGCCGAACAAGGTGCACGAGCACGCCCCCACCTGGTGCAGCGTCGATCTCCGCGACGGCAACCAGGCACTCATCGATCCGATGGACCCGCAGCGCAAGCGGAGGATGTTCGACACGCTGGTCAAGATGGGTTTCAAGGAGATCGAGATCGGGTTTCCGTCGGCCAGCCAGCCCGACTTCGACTTTTGTCGGCAACTGATCGACGAGGATCTGATCCCCGACGACGTCAGCATCCAAGTGCTGGTGCAGTGCCGCCAGGAGCTCATCGAGCGCACGTTCGAAGCGCTGGATGGCGCCCGCCAGGCGGTGGTGCATTTCTACAACAGCACCAACCCGCTGCAGCGCGAGGTGGTGTTCGGCCTCGACAAGGCGGGCATCATCGACATCGCAGTGAACGGCGCCCGACTCTGCAAGCAGATGGAATCGACGATCCCCGGTACGCAGGTCCGCTACGAATACTCGCCCGAGAGTTTCACGATGACGGAACCCGACTTCGCCGTCGAGGTGTGCCACGCAGTGATGGACGTGATCGAGCCGACCGCTGAGCGGCCGATCATCCTCAATCTGCCCGCCACGGTGGAGTGCTACACACCCAACGTGTACGCCGACGTGATCGAGTGGTTCGGTCGTCATATTCGAGACCGCGACTGCGTCCTCATCAGCCTCCACCCGCACAACGACCGGGGCACGGCCACCGCTGCTGCCGAACTGGGACTGCTGGCAGGCGCCGACCGGGTGGAAGGCACCCTGTTCGGCAACGGCGAGCGCACCGGCAACGTCGACATCGTCAATCTGGCGATCAACCTGATGGTGAACGGCGTCGACCCGGAACTGGACATCAGCGATATCGATGCCGTGCGACGCGTGGCCGAGTATTGCAACCGACTGCCCGTCGGCCCTCGCCACCCGTGGGTGGGCGACCTGGTCTACACCGCGTTCAGCGGCAGCCACCAGGACGCGATCAAGAAGGGTTTCGACTCGATGGAGCGCAAGACGGCGGCCGGCGAGCAGCCGTTCTGGGGTGTTCCCTACCTGCCGCTCGACCCGAAAGACCTCGGCCGCACGTACGAGGCCGTCATCCGCGTGAACAGCCAGAGCGGCAAGGGCGGCGTCGCCTATCTGATGAAGACCGAGCATGGCTTCGACCTGCCGCGTCGGCTGCAGATCGAGTTCTCCAAGACGATCCAACACATCACCGAGGATTCGGGCACCGAGATCAGTCCGATCGTGATGTGGGAGGCCTTCCAGGACGAATACCTGGCTCAGACCCCGCGTATGCGGCTGAACAGTCACGAAATGCGCAGCGACTCGGCCACTGGCACGACGACGATCACCGCCCAACTCGTCATCGATGAGGTGCCGGCAACAGTGACCGGTCAGGGCAATGGCCCGATCGACGCGTTCGTCCGCGCGCTGCGCTCCGGTATCGGCGCCACGCTCGACGTCGTCGACTATGCCGAACACGCGCTGGGCACCGGCAGCGAAGCCACCGCCGTCGCCTATATCGAGACCAAGGATGCTGACGGCAGCGTGCTGTGGGGTGTGGGCACCGATCCCAGCACGATCACCGCAGCACTGCGCGCCGTGTTGAACGCCCACGAGCGCCACACCTCGTGAGGCCCACTGCCGAACGGCTACCGTCGAATTGCATCAAAGGAGAGGGGTTCCAGCCATGAAAGTGTCCGTGAACTACGACGTGTGCGCCAGCACCGGCTCGTGTATGCAGATCTGCCCCGAAGTGTTCGAGGTCCGCAAAGACGGGTACCTGTACGTGCTGCAGGAGCATCCGGGGCCGGAACTCGAGGCCACGGTCCGTCTGGCGGCCGATATGTGCCCAACAGCCGCCATCACCGTCGACGACTGAGTCAAGAAAGCCCCAAGGCGCTTCAGAACCCCGCTCCCCGCGCCGATGGTGCTGTGTCGGTACGACGGAGGAGCAGCGGAGAATGGATCGCACGACAACACTGGCAGCCAGCATCACGCTCACCGCCACGATGGCGTTCGGCTCCATGGCGTTCGCGGCGCTCGGCGGCTCCAGCATGATCAGCTTCGGAGCCAAGGTAGATGCCATCGCTCCGGGTACCGCCGTCGCGGTTGCCGTCACTGAGCCTGCGCCAGCCGCTGTTGACACATCGGTGGTCGCAGCCCCGGCCCCGCACGCCACCGAAGCACCTGCCGTCGAAGCACCTGCCGCCACCACCGCTCACGTCACCGTCCGCTCGGCAAGTGCGGCACCGACCACGGCGAGCACTGCCACCACCGCTGCGCCGACGACCACGGTCAAGGCCGCCGCCACCACAGCGCCGGCCACCACCGCCAAGGCCACGACCACTACAGCTCCGGCGACCACTGTGGCCGCACCGGTCACGACCGTGAAGCCGCAGTTGTACACGGCCAGCGGGCAGGTCATCCCATCGAGCTTCACCGTGCCCCTCAGTTGGCGTACGAAGGTGATCCCGTCCTACCCCGCTGGTTGCAGGGCCGGGCAGCTCGAGGACAACGGGGCCTGGAACTGCCAGTGAACCCGGACGTAGCGCGCAACACTGCCCGCTAGATTCGTCCCGTGGCCTTCCACGAACAACTCCGCCGGGCCTGGCAGGTCACCGATTCCATGCTGTGCGTCGGGCTCGACCCCGACCCGGCTCG
>CAIXHI010000173.1 GCA_903919215.1 uncultured Acidimicrobiaceae bacterium | reverse complement strand
GGCCGTAGCCGGACTCGTCGCTGTCGTGTGGCACTCGCGCTCGCGTGCCACCGTGCTGCGGGCCGCGGTGATGGCGTTGGCCACGGCAACGGTGCTGTTGCCGTGGACGGTGGTGAACCTCACTCGCTTCGACAATCCGGTGGTGCTCACCACCAACGACGGAACCACACTGCTGGGCTCCTACTGCGATGATGTCTTCTCCGGCGGCAACAAGGGCGGCTGGTCGCTGTTCTGCGTGCTCGGTGGCCCTGAGTTGACCGGTGACGATTCAGTGCGCTCGGCGCAGCAGCGGCGCTGGGCGCTGTCCTACGCGCGTCACCACCTACCGCAACTACCCGGTGTCGTGGTCGCTCGCGTCGCCCGGGCGCTCGACCTGTACGGCCTCGACGACGTGGTGCACGGTGACGTCGGCGAGGACCAGCAACGCACCGCCGTGTGGGCCGGCATCGTCAGTTGGTGGATCTTGGCACCGCTGGCGTGCTTCGGGATACGACGCCTGCGCCGCCGCGCTCGGGCGGTCGTGCTCGTACCGGTGGCAATCGTCGTCGCCACCACGGTGGTGTTCTACGGCAACCACCGTCTGCGCGCCCCGCTGGAACCGTCGCTGGTGCTGTTGGCGGCAGCAGCACTGACCGGGTGGCGGCGAACCCGCAGTGTCGCACCGGGGAGCGACGAGTCGACCCAGCTAACATCTCCCCACCTATGACGCAACGCAAGCCGCGCAAGTGCCTCACGGTCGTAGTGCCGTGCTACAACGAAGAAGGCACCATCCTCACACTGCTGGAGCGCGTGCTCGCGTCCCCCTGGGTCGCCCAGGTGGTGGTCGTCGACGACGGCTCCAAGGATCGCTCGCGGGAGCTGCTCGCCACCGTCACCGACGACCGGGTGAAAGTGGTGCTGCAGCCACAGAACATGGGCAAGGGCGCAGCGCTGCGCACCGGCTTCAGCCACGCCACGGCCGAATACGTCGTCGTGCAGGACGCCGACCTGGAGTACTCGCCCGAGGAATACACAGTGCTGTTGGAGCCGCTCGAGACGGATGTCGCCGACGTCGTGTTCGGCTCACGGTTCGCCGGCAGCCGCCCCCACCGCGTGCTGTATTTCTGGCACTCGGTCGGCAACAAGCTGCTGACACTGGCGTCCAACATGTTCACCGACCTCAACCTCACCGACATGGAGACCTGCTACAAGGTCTTCCGCCGCGAGATCATCCAGAGCATCACGATCGAGGAGAACCGCTTCGGGTTCGAACCCGAGATCACTGCCAAGCTCGCCCGTCTGCGTGTGCGCATCTACGAGATCGGTATCTCCTACGACGGTCGCACCTACGACGAAGGCAAGAAGATCGGCTGGCGCGACGGCGTGCGGGCCATCGTCTGCATCGTCAAGTACAGCCCGGTCGGCGAACGCTTCAACCGACGCCGCTGACGTCCGTGAACATCCGGGCAGTCGTGAGGAGACCGCGGCCGTTCGTCGCATTCCTCGCGGCGATCGCGTATCTCCCGGCACTGCTGTCATCACCCGGTCGCATGCCGAGCGACACCAAGCTCTCCCTCTACCTCGACCCTGGCCGCCTGCTCAGCACGTCGAGCAAGACCTGGGACCCCAGCCTGTACGGCGGGTGGGTGCCCCACCAGATGATTGCCTACCTGTGGCCATCGGGACCTTGGTTCTGGCTGTGCGATCGTCTCGGCACCCCCGACTGGGTCGCGCACCGACTCTGGATCGCCACGATCTTGTTCCTGGGCGGCCTCGGTGTCTTCGCTCTCGCCCGAGCGCTGCGCCTGCCGCTGCTCGGCGCCGCCATCACGGCCCTGGTGTACCAGCTGTCGCCCTACGTCCTGCCGTACATCAGCCGCACGTCCGTCATGTTGCTGCCGTGGGCAGCGTTGGGCTGGCTCACACTGCTCACCATGCGCTCGGTGCAGCGCGGCGGTTGGCGCTACCCGGCGCTGTTGGCGCTCGTGGTGCTCACCGTCGCATCGGTGAACGCCACAGCATTCGCCACAATCCTTCCCGGACCCATTCTGTGGGTGCTGTTCGAATGGCACGCCGAGCGAGTCACACGGCGACAGGTCGTGGCCGCCACGGCACGGATCGCCGTGCTCGCGGTGCCGGTGTCGGTGTGGTGGATCGCGATGCTGTCCATCCAAGGCCGCTACGGCGCCGACGTGCTGGCGTACAGCGAGACGTTGCAGGCGGTCTCGGGCACGGCCACCAGCACGGAGGTGGTGCGCAGCCTCGGGTATTGGCTGTTCTACATCCGCGACCCGTATGCCGCCGCCACCACGTCGTCGATCCCTTATCAGGAGTCTGCGTGGCTGATGGTGGTCGGGTTCAGCCTGGCGCTCCTCTGCCTTGCAGGCCTGGCGCTCACCCGCTTCCGGCATCGCCGATACGCGATTGCGCTCGTCCTCACCGGGCTCGTGCTGTCGGTGGGCGTGCACCCGTACGCCGACCCGGCGCCGCTGCCCTCACTCATTCGCGACACGGGCCTCGGGCTGGCGTTGCGCAGCAGCACTCGCGCGTTGCCGCTGCTGTCGCTGGGAATGGCGCTCGGTGTCGCTGCACTCGTCGTCGCCGTTCACCACCATCGACCGCGTCACGGCAAGGTCGCGGCGCTGATCGTGGTGGGGCTCGTGGCCCTCAACCTGCCGTCGTTGTGGACCGCCGATCTCGTCGACCCAGCGCTCTCCCGCGATCAGGATCCACCGGCCGCCTGGCGCGAGGCAGCAGCAGCACTCGACCGCAGTTCGACAGGTTCGCGTGTGCTGCAGATCCCTGGCGCGGAGTTCGGAGCGTTCCGCTGGGGCTACACCGTCGACCAACCCCTGTCGGGGCTCACCTCGGTACCGGTGATCACCCGCGATCTGCTGCCGCTCGGTAGCCCGCAGCTCATGGACCTGCTCTACGCGCTCGACAACCGGATGCAGAACGGGTCGCTCGTACCCGACTCCATCGCTCCCATCGCCCGTTACCTGGCCGTCGACCGACTGTGGATCGCCAACGACCTGTCGTTCGACCGCTTCCGCACACCACGGCCCGAAGCGTTCGCTGATCTGTTCACGACGAAGCGGACCGGCCTCGGCGCTGCGGTCGCGTACGGCACACCTACCGTCAACCGGCCGGACATCCCGATGGTCGACGAGCAATCACTGTCGGATCCCACAGTGGGTAGCCCACGACCCCCGGTGCTGCTGGTACCGGTGCAGGGTGCGCCGCAACTCATCCGCGTGGGCGGTCGCGTGGTGGTGCTCGACGGGAGCGGTGACGGTGTCGTCGATGCCTCGGCCGCAGGTGTGCTGACGGGTGACGAGGTACTGCGCTACGTCAACGATCTCACCGCCGCCGACTGGGCCGCCCTGCCGGCAGGCACGGTCGTCGTGGTCACCGACTCCAACCGGGATCGCGCCGCACAGTGGCGCGGATCGCAGGACACGAGCGGCATGACCGAGAGCGGCGGCCAGAGCAACGACGGAGCACGCCCCGACGACAGCGCACAGCGACTGCCGATCTTCACCAGCAGCGCCGACACCGCCGCCACGCAGACGGTGGCCACGCTCGACCACGGTCTGACGGTGCAGGCCACGGCCTACGGCGAGCCGTACGCATTTCTGCCCGAATACCGGGCCGCCATGGCGGTCGACGGCGACCCGTCCACGGCGTGGCAGGTGATGTGGCAGCCGGTGGGAGAAACGCTGACGATCGACGGGTCCAACGCCACCACACTGCACTTACTGCAGCCGCACTCCCCCGATCTCACGCTGATGATCACCTCCGTCGACATCGACGTCGACGGCCACCGCCAACATGTCGCGCTCGATGCGACCTCACTCACCGGCACCGGTCAGTCCGTCACGATCCCGTCCGGCTCCGAGGTGCGTCTCACCATCGCCAGCGTCGGGCCGCGCCCTGGCGCACCCGCCACCGGTCAGAGCTGGGTCGGCTTCGCCGAGGTCGGTCCCGTGGCGCAGGAGTGGGTGCGGCCGCCCACCACCGCACTCGCATCCGCCGCCGCAGACACCCCGTTGGCGCTGGTGTTCACCCGCGAGTGGGTTCGCTCGACCAACCGCTGGCGCAGCGATCCCGAGCCGGTGCTGGCCCGGGTGGTCTCGCTCTCGCACCCAATCGACGGCACGCTCACTGTCTCGCTGCGTCGCTCCGACCGGGCGGGCGATGCCACACTCGACGACCTGAACGCGCTGACCGACGCACCCACGTCGAACCGGCGCCTCGCCGGTGTGGCCGATGCCCGTGCCAGTCGGGCGTTCGACGGCGACCTCAGCACGCGCTGGACCTCACCGTTCGACTCAGCGGTCGGCAGCACCATCACTGTCCCGTTACTGCAGGGCAGCAATGTCTCGTCGTTGCGACTGCAGCAGCCCACGTCCTCCGACCTGTCGACGATCACCTCGGTCACCGTGCGCGTGGGCGGCATATCGATAGCTGTCCAGGTGCCGCCAGCCGACGCCGACGGGTACAGCGCCATCAGCTTCCCGGCAGCGAGCGGCGACGAACTGCAGGTGGAGATCACCGGCGTCCGCCAGGCGACCACCCGCGATCGGCGCCACGGCGACCTCACCAGCCTTCCCGTGGCCATCAGCGAGATCAGCGGTCTGCCACTCGCACAAGCGCAGGACATGCCCTCGGCTGGGTGCCGCTCCGATCTGCTCACCATCGACGGACGACCGGTGCCGTTGCAGGTTGATACGGCAGCCCTCGCCACCGGCGACACCGTGCAGGCCACGCTGTGCGACGGCGCTGCGCTCTCACTCGCTCCGGGCGAACACCGCTTCCTCAGCACGGCCGGAACCACCACCGGCATCGATCTCGACTCGCTGTCCGTCGTTCCCGAGGCCGCCCAGGTGCCGACGGCTAGCACCGCCACCGCGACGGTTCACGTCGACACACAGGACAACACCTCGGCGTCGCTCACGGTTCAGCCGTGCCCCAGCGGCTGTTGGCTGATCTTCGGACAGGGTCAGAGTTCGGGCTGGACCGCCACCGCGGACGGCACGACGTTGCCGCAGTCCGAGCCGGTGAGCGGTGGTGCCAACGGCTGGTTCCTCCCGGCCTCCACCACGCCGACGCACGTACAGATTCGCTTCCAGCCACAACACACGCTGAACCTGGCGCTTGGTGTCTCGGCAGCGGCAACTGCGGTGTGCGTCGCACTGCTCGCTGTTCCCATGTTCCGCCGCCGCCGACGCACCAGCGACACGCTGGCACCCGAAGTCGCTCACGACATCACCGCCATGTTCGTCGCTCCCTGGCACCGCAGCACTTCTCACGCGGCACGCACTGCCGCAGCCGTGCTCGTCGTCGCCACCGCCGCCTTCGTCAGCCTGTGGTGGGCCGTCGGCGCACTGCTCGTCGCCGCCGTCCTGCTCACCGGCCGTCGCCTGCGTATGGCCGGCGTGGCATCGGTGCTCGGCATTGGGGCGCTCGGTGTCCTCATCACCGCGGTCGAGGTCTACCAGCGCTACGCCGGCGACGGTGGATGGCCGAGCCACTTCGAACGTCTCCACCGGGCCGGGATGTTCCTGCTGTTGTTGATGGTGGTCACGATCTTCACCGGTGATGATGAGCCGAACAGCGGATCCGCTGGCGACGCTGTCCGCGAACATGACGATGTTTAGACTCCCTCCTGCGATGACGACCCGACCGCGTCTCACCCCCGACCGACGGGTCGCCGCACTGCTGGCGACCATCGCCTACCTACCGGCGTTGTTGTCGTCCCCCGGCAAGATGCCCTCCGACACCAAGCTCTACCTGTACCTCGACCCAGGTCGACTGATCAGCCAGGCGCCCAAGACCTGGGACCCCAGCCAGATGGGCGGCTGGGTGCCGCACCAGATGATCGCCTACCTGTGGCCCTCCGGCCCGTGGTTCTGGTGCTTCGACCGGATCGGGGCACCCGACTGGGTGGCGCATCGCCTATGGATCGCCACCATCCTGTTCCTCGGCGGCCTCGGCGTGATGCGCCTTTCGCGGGCGCTCGGCATGGCAACCCTCGGCGCTGCCGTCGCCGCCCTGGTGTATCAACTGTCGCCGTACATCCTTCCGTACATCAGCCGCACGTCAGTGATGTTGCTGCCGTGGGCGTCGCTCGGCTGGATGACCCTGCTCGCGATGCGTTCCGTGCACCGCGGCGGTTGGCGCTACCCGGCACTCCTTGCGCTGGTCGTGCTCACTGTCTCGTCGGTCAATGCCACCGCCTTCGCCACCATTCTCCCCGGGCCCATCCTGTGGGCGCTCTACGAATGGCACGGCCAGCGTGTCGATCGACGACAGGTGCTCGGCGCCGCTGCGCGAATCGGAATCCTCAGCGCCGGTGTGTCCGCATGGTGGGTGGCGATGCTCTCCATCCAGGGCAACTTCGGCGCCGATGTGCTGGCCTACAGCGAGACACTCGAGGCCGTCTCGCACACTGCGTCGAGTACCGAAGTCATGCGCAGCCTGGGCTACTGGCTGTTCTACGTCCGCGACCCGTACGCAGCTGCCACCACATCATCCATCCCGTACCAAGAGTCGGGCCGGCTGATCATCATCGGGTTC
>CAIXHI010000172.1 GCA_903919215.1 uncultured Acidimicrobiaceae bacterium | reverse complement strand
TCGAGATCGATGTGAAGGGCACGATGCTGATGTGTGCAGGCGTGGTCGGACACATGCGTGATCGCGGTCGAGGAAGCATCATCAACTTCTCGGGCAGCTACGGCAATGGGGTGAACCAGCAGAACCTGGTCAATTCAGTGGCCGTGCAGTACTGCGCCGCAAAGGGTGCCATCCGCGCGTTCACCGCGTCGCTCGCACGTGACCTGGCACCGATCATCCGCGTCAACGCCGTGGCGCCCGGCGCGATTGAGGCCAACTGGGAGGGCGACTGGGGCATTCCCGCCGAGCACGTCGCCGAGGCCTTGGCGATGACGCCGCTCAAGCGTCTGGGTCAACCCGAGGAGATCGCGGAGACGGTGCTGTTCCTGGCGTCCGACGGCGGCGGCTATATCACCGGTCAGATCCTGCAGGTCGATGGCGGCTGGATGATGACCGGATGAGCAAACCCCACACGACAAACGGGAAAAGTGACTGACCATGGACATCGAGATCGATCTCGGACAACTCATCCCCGCTGACCTGCCCGATGGTCGCGAGGCCGTGCGGGCCGGACGCGAGCTGGCCAAGTCCGTCGAACGCAGTCGCTCAATGTACTGCGAGGAGAAAGGCGTCGGCTCGGAGCGCGAGTGGCGCGAGAAAGCACGCGAGAGCGGAATCTCCTGCACCACCATGAATATCGGTCTGAATACGTGGGCCGACACGCGCACCGCGCTCGAGAACATCTACGAGAGCTGCATGTCGCGCGGTGTCCGCCCACCCGATCGCTTCAACCTCATCGCCGAGCGCCGCATGGGTCTGCCAAAGAACATGCGCGCCGGGGCTCCAGCGGAGACCGGCCCTGTGCTGTGGACGGACCAGGACTGGTGGGAGCTGACCCACACCGTGCCGATCCAGCCTGAGGCCGCCGACAATATGATCGGCGGTCCGGGTTCGGTCGAGAACGTGTTGGACGCGCTACGGGTCGGCGTCACCTACATCGGCGTGCTGTCGCAGTACTCGTGGCGCTGGCCATATTGGGATGACGAGGTTTCGCAGCTGCAATCGGTGCTGACCGCCGGGGGCGTGCTGTCAGCCTTCCGAAACGAGGGCGTCGTGTTCGACTCATACCTCGAAGACGGCTACCCAGGCGTGTTCCACGACTACGCGAGCTACATCGGCTGGGCGATGCTCGAGCGCTACGTCTCGGAGGAGCTCATCGGTGCCGCGTACTCCAGTTCGTGGGGCGGACTGACGAAGAACCCGGTGATCAAGTCGGCCGTCACGTTGGCACTTGACGCGGTGAATCCGGGTCGCGTGCCGACAGCCTTCCTGCAGGGCGACACCATCGGCAATGGCGCCGACTTCGACGCCAACTTTGGGGTGCTGGTCAACGATTTGCTGTTCATGAAGCTCACCGATATGCGGTACCGCTTGGGTGGCGCGCCGCTGGCGGTGCCCGTCACGGAAGCCGAGCGCATTCCGTCGTGGAGCGAGATCGCCACCGTGCAGACCATCAGCCGCAAGGTGGACGAGTACGTCCCGATGGTGACCGGCGCCATCGACTGGCAGCACATCGAAGGTCTACGCGACCGTCTGGTGGTCGGTGGTCGCCACTTCTTCGACACCGCTCTTTCCACAATGACCTTGATGGGCATCGACGTGCGCGATCCGGCACGGGTGCTGTTGGTGTTGAAGCGGCTCGGTGCCGCAAAGTGTGAGGAGCTGTTTGCCCCCGGTGAGCGCGACGCCAGCTTCTTGCGCGGCAAGCGGCCGATCCTGGAGACCGACCTGGTGCGCGAGACCAACGCTAAGCGCGACATCCTGCTCGACACCATCAAGTCGCATTCCGGCGAGGACCGCGTCAGGGGTATGAAGGTCTTAGTCGCCTCCACCGACGTGCATGAGTTCGCCAAGTTCCTGTTGACGTCCACGTTGGAGGCGCTGCAGGCCAACGTCATCGACTGCGGCATCAACCGCGACCCCGAGGACATCGTCAAGGTCGTCGCAGAGACCGCCCCCGACGCCGTGGTGTTGACGACCCACAACGGTGTTGCTCGCAGCTTCGCCACTCGACTGCTGGATGAGTTGCGTCACCAGCGACTTGAGACTCCGGTGTTCATGGGTGGTGTGTTGAACGAAGACGTCGAAGGCTCCGAGGTGCCTGTCGACGTGCAGGCCGATCTCATCCGTCTTGGCGTGTACATCCCCGGCACGGTCGACGAGCTGGTCGCGGCATTGCGACAACTGCACACGGCCGAGCGCTGAAGACATGGATGTGGTCGCGCTTGCCGACTTCGGGAGCACCTTCACCAAGATCACATTGGTAGAGGACGGCTCCGGGCGTCTGCTGGCTCGTGCGAGCCATCCGACGACGGTGTTCACCGATGTGATGCACGGTTATCACAGCGCGCTCGAACTGGCCACCACACAGCTCGACGGCACCTATCGACTGGTCGCCGAACTGGCAGCGTCCAGCGCTGGGGGCGGGTTGCGCATGGCTGCTGCAGGGCTGGTCACGGAACTGACGGCTGCAGCCGGTCGGCAGGCGGCATTGAACGCCGGGGCCAAGGTCGAACTCGTGCTGGCCGGCGACCTGGAACAGGACGAATGCGACCGTTTGCATGCCGTGGCGCCAGAGATCTTGCTGTTCTGCGGTGGAACCGACGGAGGGCAGACGATCAAGGTGCTGCAGAACGCACGCGCCCTCGCCCGCGCGCAGTCGGTGAAGTTCGTGGTGGTCGCGTGCAACGTGAACATCGCCGCCGAGGTGGCGTCCATCTTCGAGTTGCGAGGTAGGTCGGTGCAGGTCGTCGAGAACGTGTTGCCGTCGATCGATCGGCTCGCGATCGAAGCCGCGCGATCGGCGATCCACGAGCTTTTCATCGAGCACGTCATCGGCGGCAAGGGGCTCAGTGCTGACGCACGATTCGGTTCGCTGGTGATCATGCCCACACCAGAAGCCGTGCTCGAAGCAACCCGGCTACTCGGTCTCGCCGAAAGAAGCAGCCCCGAATCCGGTGGTGTCGTAGTGGTCGATGTCGGCGGAGCCACCACCGACGTCCATTCGGCAGTACCGCTGGCCAATCGACCGGCGTACATCACCGCAACTGGGTTGCCTGAGTTGCCGGTCACGCGATCAGTGCAAGGCGACCTGGGCTTGCGGTGGAGTGCCGATTCGGTGGTCGACGCCGACAGAGAGCAAATGTTGGACGCATTGTCGGATGGCGGAATCGGGAGTGACGAACTCGCCGAGCACGCGGCCCGCCGTCACGCTCAGCCGGACTTCCTGCCGGCGGACAGCATTGACCAACGCGTTGACGATGTGTTGGCTGAGAGCTGCATAGCGATCGCGCTCCGCCGCCACTGCGGCACGTTGGCCACGGTGTACATGCCGCGTCAGGGTACGCAGTTCGTCCAACGCGGCCTCGACCTGCGCGATGTGCGGGTACTCATTGGCACGGGTGGTGCACTGGTGCACCGCCCCGATTCGAAACGACTGATCGCGCGGGCCGTCGGTCGGCGACCCGACCACTCACTCATGCCTCGTCGTCCAATCATTGCGGTCGATCGCAACTACCTGCTCGCCAGTGCAGGGCTGCTCTCGACTCGAGATCCGGTGGCCGCCGGCCGCCTGTTGAATTCCCTCCGGAAGGACATCAATGGCAACGACGCCTGTGTATAGCCTCGCCCGTTCGGCAGCGCTGTTCGCTGAGACCAAGCGCGTCATCCCTGGCGGTGTCGGCTCCAACGACCGTGCGCTGGTTCACCCTCACCCGATCTTCATCGAGAGCGGCCAGGGCCCTTACATGTACGACGTGGACGGCAACTCGTACATCGACTACCTGCTCGGCTACGGCCCATTGGTCCTCGGCCACGCACCCCCTGCCATCATCGCCGCGGTCAGCGCGCAACTCGCCCGCGGCTCCATGTTCGGCGCCAGCCATCGGCTTGAGCCGATGGTCGCAGAAGCGCTTGTCGAGCTGATTCCCAGTATCGAGATGGTCCGCTTCGGGTCATCTGGGACCGAGGCAGTGCTCGCCGCCATGCGCCTGGCACGCGCCGCCACGTCTCGGCGCTACATCGTGAAATTCGAAGGTCAGTACCACGGCTGGACCGACCAGGTTGCACTGTCATACGCCCCACCGCCCGACGCCGCCGGCCCCATCCGCCGACCGACCATCGTGCCGTCGTCCGAGGGCACAGCACCATCGGTCATCGACGACACCATCGTCATGGGTTGGAACGACCTCAGTGCGCTCGAGCAACTGTTCTCTGAACTCGGCGACCAGATCGCGGGCATCGTGACCGAGCCGATCTGCTGCAACTATGGCGTCATCGAGCCACGCCCCGGCTACATCGCGGGAATGCGTGAGCTCTGCGATCGCTATGGCGCAGTGTTGATCTTCGATGAGGTGCAGACGGGCTTCCGGGTTGCGCTGGGCGGCGCTCAGAGTGTCCTAGGTGTCAAGCCCGACCTGACGTGCTTCGGCAAGGCACTCTCGGCGGGCTATGCCGTCAGCGCCGTCGGTGGTCGCGCCGACATCATGTCGCTCATCGGCGACCGACGGGTGCTGCAGGCTGGCACCTACAACACCAACCCCGTGGGCCTGGCAGCGATCGCAGCGAACCTCAAGGAGCTGCAGCAGCCAGGCTGTTTCGATGAGATGGCGCGTCTGTCGATGAAGCTCCGCAGCGGTATCGCCGAGATCGTCGCTCCGCTCGGTGGATATGTGCAGGGCTCCACGACGGTCTTCGGAGTGGCGTTCGGCCCCGGGCCGATCAGCAACATGCGTGAGGGTTGGCGTAACGATCCCGACCGGGTTATGGACTTCAAACGCGAGCTGCGAATACG
>CAIXHI010000171.1 GCA_903919215.1 uncultured Acidimicrobiaceae bacterium | reverse complement strand
TCAACCTCTCCTCCGTCGCGCAGCAGTACGTACCCGGACAACGCCTTCGCCCCCGGCTTGCCCCCGACACCGTCCTGGTAGTTGTACAACGTCCCGGTCTTGGCACGGATGACGTTGTACAGCGGCTTGCCCTCCTGGAAACCGTCGTACAGCGTGCTGCCCATCTGCCCACCGAGCGGCAACTGTTCGCGCAGGACGCCGGTGGCCGACGCATGTTGCAGGACCTTGAGCAACGCTGCGCATGTCAACCGGTTGTCGTCGGAGAGTCCAGAGCCGTCGGCAACGGTGACACCGTCCATCGGTACGCCCCATGACTGCAGGGTGGCGTTCACCACAGCCACTCCAGCGATACTCGTACCCGAGCCACCCTTCGCGAGGCCGATCTCCTTCAGGATCATCTCCGCCGTGTTGTTGTCGCTGGTGACGAGCATCTCGTTGATGATCGACGACAGCGGGTTGGAGCGGATCGAGGCGATCGTGATCGCGCTCGTAGAACGGCCAGATTTGCCGATCTTGCCAATCATCACGAAGCGGTCGGTCAGCAGCTTGGTGAACACGTTCGCCGCGCCGACCGATGGGTCGTTGGCCGCCTTGGTGAGCGACTCGCGCGAGTCGTTCACCAACAGCCCGGCGATCGGTCCGGCCTCGACGAACTTCACATCCTGCGTCCAACTCGGGGCGTACCACTCGTCGTCATAGCGACTGGCGTCGCCGACAACCGCGCCGGTGATCGCTTTCACACCTGCACCGGCCACCGAATCGGCGAGTTGCTCGATGATCGTCATGTTGAACGGCGGGTAGTACGGGTTCGGACCGTTCCACCATGTGTTGGCGAGCACCGGGTCGCCGCCGCCGACGAGGAAGAGATTGCCCTGCACCACACCGTCGCTGTCCACGTCTCCCTGCACCGTCGTCGTGTACGTGTAGTCGGGTCCGAGCACCTCGAGCGCGACCAGTGCTGTGATCAGCTTCATGGTGCTGGCCGGACGGAGCGAGAGGTTCTGGTTCTTCCCGGCGACATGTTGGCCGTTGACCGAAATGTCGACACATGACGAGCCGTCGATGAGATTGAGCAGTGGACCGAGCGAGCCCTGCAGACGGGTGGAACCGGCATCGTCCGAGAGGACCCCCGGGGCGCGGCGCACCGACAGCAACGGCGTGGCCATCGATGACGGCGGTGTGACCACGCCTGGGCTGGCGAGGGGCACGTGAACCTCGGGCGCGAAGTGATCCGCCAGCTTCCACACCGACCCGATGACGAGTGCCGGAAGCATGGCCGCGACCAGCAGACCTGGGTACGGGCTGGGGCGGCGGTACGACATCATCCGGGGAGGCCTCGCCGTTGACGGAACTGGGCGTACTGCCAGAGATGCCCGAGTGCCGTCACCGCCCGGTTGCCGCTGGCGTAACACAGCCGTCCGGCGGCCCGCACCGCACGCGGGCCAGGGTTGTCAGGGTCGGCCACTGCCAACTCGGTGGCACACAGGATGGGCTTTCCATACCGCACGGAGAGGGCAACGGCCGCCTCGGCGAAGCGTTCGTCCTGGCGCTCGTGGTAGGCAACGATTCGGTCGAGGCCGTGATCGGGGTAGAACTGCCCTTCCTTCATCAGACGCGCCTGGTTGCTCTGAATCCCGAGGCCGATGTAGATGATCGCGTCGACAGCCGGATGAGCGGCGATCATCTCCAGTACCTCAGGGATCGTGTCGCGCGTTTCCCCACCGGCGCAGTCGACGGGGTTGTTGTGGCTCCAGCGCGCTGGCAACTTCGTGTCCAGTTGGGCCTTCAGATCGTCGGGCAAGGCCATCAACTGCAGACGACCATCGCTGATGATGGCGTCGCTGGTCACGACACCCCAGCCACCCGCCGTGGTGAGCACCACCGTGTTCGGCCCTTTCGGCAATGGCTGCGTGGCGAAGGAGGCGGCAGCCTCGAACGCCTCCTCGACGGTGGCGGCGCGGGTGACACCGGCCTGGCGACAGGCCCCGTCGAACACCTTGTCGTTGGCCGCGAGGGCGCCAGTGTGGCTCGCGGCAGCCATCGCGCCGCCCTCGGTAGCTCCGCCCTTGACGAGGACCAGGGGCTTGCGGGCGGCGACCGAGGCCAACCGCTCGAGCAGCCCGCGGCCGTCGGCAATACCTTCGACATACGCAAGCGAGACGTCGGTGGCCTCGTCATCTGCGTACCAGTCGAGGTAGTCGGCAGGAGTCACCGCTGCGGCGTTGCCGGCCGATACCGCGCGGCTGATGCCGACCCCGGTCTGGCGGGCGTAGTTGAGAAAGCTGCTGACGAAGTTGCCGCTCTGGCTGGCAACGCCGATGCGACCGGCCGGCGGATACGGGGCGACGATCTGTGCGCACAACGACGCCGGTGTGCTGACGACGCCCTGGCCGTTCGGTCCGGCAAGCAGGATGCCCAACTCATCGGCGAGCGCCACCAGCGCAGCCTCCGCTACCCGACCCTCATCGCCAGACTCGCCATAGCCGGCACTGGTGAGGAATGCGGCCTTCACACCCTTGGCCGCACATGCCCGCAGGAGCGCCGGGTTGGCGGCCGCCGGTGTGCAGACGAAGACGAGATCGATCTGACCCTCGGGCAGCTGCTCGATATCGGCCACCGTGCGGATTCCGAGCACTTCCTCACCCTGCAGGTTCGTACCGAACACCCCGCCCTTGTACCCAGAGGCGAGCAGGTTGTGCAGGCTGACGAAACCGAACTTGCCGGGGTGCGACGAGGCACCGGCGACCAGCACACCCTTTGGGTCGAACAAGGCGCGGAACTGAGCGTCGGTGGGGCGCTGCCGAGCCGTGCCGGCCGACGACCCTCCGGGAGCAGTGTCGATCTCCACCAGCGCGTCCACCGCGACCGGCGCACCGGCGGCGGTGATGATCAGCGGGTTGACGTCGACGCTGGCGACGTCGGGACGGGCCGCGGCCAGCGCCGACAGTCCGAGGAGCACCTGTGCCAGCGCAGCCCGGTCGACCGCCGCCTCACCCCGAAGCTCACCCAACAGCTTCTGCGTCGCCAGCCCGTCGATCATCTCCTGTGCATCGATGCTGGACAACGGCACTGGTCGGAACTGCACGTCGGCAATGGCTTCGGCCAAGACCCCGCCGATCCCGATCATGACGTTCGCACCGAACTGCGGGTCGCGGACAACCCCGGCGATGAGTTCCCGGTTGCCACTGATCATCGGCGCAACGAGCACGGTGACGTCACCGTCGGCCGGAGTGGCTTTGCCCAACAATTCCGCCGCTGCAGCATGCACAGCTGCCGCGTCGGCCAGACGCAACTTGACGAGCCCGCGCTCGGTCTTGTGTGCGATCGCGTCGCCGCACAGCTTGGCCACGACCGGGAACCCCACCTCAGCAGCAGCGGCAGCGGCGTCGTCGGCGCTGCGCACCTCCCGCTCGGCCGCCAACGGCACCCCGTACTGGCGCAACAACGCCTTGGATGCGGACTCGGAGAGCGTGTGGCCAGTGATCATCATCGCTGCCACGGTAGCCAACCGCGTGTGCCCCACGCTGGACACTCCCGATGCACCCCCAGCGTCGGGCCGTCAGGGTTCCAGAGCGGCGAAGAAGAAGTCGATGATGTGCTGACGGCGACGCTGCAGCACCTCGGGCGACAGCGCATCGGTGTCGATCAGACCACCTACAAACGGGGCATCGCTGAAGTAGCTGAGCAACGCGCCGTAGCCGGTGAGCAGCAACTGTGCTGGGTCCTGTCGACGAAACGTACCGGAGTCCATCTCGCGCTCGAAGAACAGCACCGCACGATCGAACATCGGTCGCAGCACGGCTGCCATGTCGATACCAAGGTGCACACCGCCATCCAACGCCTCACGGCGCATCAGGCGCACGTAGTCGGGGTTGTCGGCGAACAGGTCGAAGCCAGCACCAATGACGAGTTCCATCTTGTGGTTCCCAGTCTCGGGCGCGGCGATCGCTCCAGCGAGGCGCTCGATCCAGTCGCTGAGCAACTGTTCGAACACCTCTTCGTAGAGCGCTTCCTTGGACGGGAAGTGGTGCAGCAGGCTGGGCCGGCGGATGCCGACACCAGCGGCGATGTCGTTCAGCGAGGTGCCGTCATATCCGCTCTCGGCGAAGCACTTGCGCGCCTCGGCAAGGATCAACTCACGAGTGGACAGTTGCTCTCCACCGTGTTCCGACATGTTCGACAGCCTACGAGGCCTACGTGTCAGCGTGTGATGACCGACCTAACATCCGTCACGTATGAGGACCGGCCAATGACATCTGTTGCCGCAGGGCGAGTACTCACGGCCGATGGCTGGAGAGACGAGGCGGCCGTTGAGTTCTCCGATGGGATCATCACCGACATCCGGCCGGGAACCGGTGGCGGCGATCGCGTACTCGCACCCGGCTTTGTCGACCTGCAAGTCAACGGCATCGACGAGGTCGACGTGGCCACCGCAGTCGGAACCGACTGGTTCCGACTCGACGCATTGCTGCTCGCTCAGGGCGTCACCACCTGGTGCCCCACGCTGGTCACGGCACCGCTCAGCCGGTATGCAGACCCCCTACGCCGCATCGCCGAGGCAATGACTCGCCCTACACCCGGCCGACCGACCATCGCCGGGGTACACCTGGAAGGTCCGTTCCTCGGGGGTGCTGCCGGAGCGCATCGGCCAGAACTGATCGTGCCGATCGATCTCGAATGGATCCGCACCCTCCCATCCCACATCGCCGTCATGACGCTCGCTGCCGAGCAACCACTCGCGACCGAAGCCACCCGGGTACTGACTGGTGCTGGCGTGCTGGTCGCCATCGGCCATAGCACTGCGTCCGCGGATGAGTTCGATGCCGTGGTCGCGGCCGGTGCACGCCTGGTGACCCACCTGTTCAACGGGATGAGCGGTCTGCACCACCGCTCCCCCGGTGTCGCTGCGTTCGCACTCACCAACGAGGCCGTGTCCGCGTCGTTGATCGCGGACGGTGTCCATGTGCACCCGCGAATGGTGCACATGGGGTTCAACGCGTTGGGAGCGGCCAGAGCGGTCCTTGTCACCGACGCAGTCGGTTGGCGCAGGGGCACCGTCGGACCGGTGCGACTGGAGTTTCGTGACGGTGCGCCACGTCTCCCCGATGGCACCCTCGCAGGCAGCGCGCTCACGATGGACGCGGCGATCCGCGTGTGCGTTGCATCGGGAGTCGAACTTGCCACCGCTGTCCGTGCCGCGAGCACCAACCCGGCGCGCCTCCTAGGACTCCACGACCGTGGAGTGATTGCCATTGGCCAACGGGCCGACTTGGTCGCGCTCACCCCCGACCTGCAG
The DNA here is from genome assembly GCA_903919215.1 of uncultured Acidimicrobiaceae bacterium. Lineage (GTDB taxonomy): Bacteria > Actinomycetota > Acidimicrobiia > Acidimicrobiales > Ilumatobacteraceae > UBA668. The sequence goes on along the minus strand of CAIXHI010000171.1, from coordinate 1,430 downwards.
GTCGAACAGGTTTGGGTAGCGGGTTCGCCCGCCCACTGAAGCCGTTACCCTTGCGCACCATGCAGATCGTCTCCGCACTTTTCGTCGAGAACTTCGAGATGCGCGAGGCGCCCGGCCCGTCAACTCGCATCGACCTGACCGGGGCGATGTTCTCGATGGCCGCACCCGACCCGGTTCCGGTCACGCTCACACCGCATCTGGTGGCGCTGATCTTCTGCCCGCCCGGTGATGCGGGCCAGGGTGTGTTCGAAGTCGTGTTCCGCAAAGGTATGGGAGAAGACGACGAGCAGATGGCTCGTAATGTCAGCCCGTTCAGCGTCGAGCCCGGCAAGTTCACGTACCGACTCGTACGTGGCGAACTGGAGTTCACCGAGTACGGCCAGATCTTCGCCCACTGCCGCGTCGATCACGGACCGTGGCACCTCGTTCCGTTCACGTTGCTGCCTCCCGTCTGACGAACGCAGCAACCGTTCTCTTGCGAGACGACCGCCCGGCTAGATTCTGACGTCGTGTCCAACACGCTGACTCCAGAACTCGATCGACAGGCCATCGCGCTCATCCGCGGTTTCGCGATGGACGCCCCGCTCTACGCCAAGAGCGGTCATCAGGGAACGGCCATGGCGCTCGCACCATTGGCTCACACGATCTACAGCCGAGTGCTGCGCCACGATCCCACCGATCCGCAGTGGGTCGACCGCGACCGCTTCATTCTGTCCGGCGGACATGCCTCAATGCTGCAGTACGCCCTGTTGTACCTCGCTGGGTACGGTCTGGAACTCGACGACATCAAGGCCTTCCGCCAATGGGGCTCGGCCACACCCGGCCACCCGGAGGTCGGCCACACGGCCGGTGTCGAGGTCACCACCGGTCCGCTGGGACAGGGTTTCGCCAACGCGGTGGGTATGGCGCTCGCTGAGCGCCGCCTGCGCGGCACGTTCGGTGCCGATGTGATGGACCACCGCACGTACGTGATCGTCGGCGATGGATGCCTGATGGAGGGTGTCAGCCACGAGGCTGCGTCGCTGGCCGGTCACCAGCAACTCGGCAGTCTGATCTGCGTCTACGACGACAACCACATCACCATCGACGGCGACACCAACCTCACCTACAGCGACGACGTGGTGGGCCGTTTCCAGGCGTACGGCTGGCACGTGGAGCAGTTGGGCGAGATCGCCGACGACTGCGACGCGCTCGAGGCCGCACTGCGCCGCGCCATGGCCGTCACCGATGCGCCGAGCCTGCTCGTGCTGCGCTCGCACATCGCCACACCCAGCCCCGATCTCACCGACCGCCACGAGGCGCACGGCAACCCGTTCACGGCAGAGCAGGTGGCTCGCACGAAGGCCGTCATGGGCATCCCCGACGAGCCCTTCTGGGCTCCTGACGAGCTCGTGCAGGCGTACCGCGACCACTGCAGCGACCACGGCGAG
>CAIXHI010000170.1 GCA_903919215.1 uncultured Acidimicrobiaceae bacterium | reverse complement strand
GAACACCTCGGCCACGAGGTGCTGGTGCACGCGGAATCGGCTGCCGGTCGCCTCGTCGCCCGTGTCGACCCGGCCAGTGATCTGCCGGTGGTGGGTGATGCTGTGCGCTTCGATGCTGCCGATCACCATCTGCATCGTTTCGATGCACACTCGGGGATGAGGGTGTCGTGAAGCGCAAGTTGCGCGACCTGCCGCCCGCGCTGCTGATGCTGGTGCCGTCGCTCGGGTTGTTGGCCGTCTGGACGATCTATCCGTTGGTGAGAGCAGTCGATTACGGCCACAAGGCCTGCGACATTTCGGTTCGCAACTGCCGCGACGTTGGCTGGGATCGCTACTGGACGGTGTTCCAGAGCAAGGAGTTCCAAGACGCGCTCCTCGTGTCGCTGAAGCTCGCGCTGATGACGGTGCCCACCGGGTTGGTGCTCGGTATCGGCCTGGCAGTGCTCGCCGACAAGCAGTTGAAGGGCATCGGCATCTTCCGCACCGTGTTCTCCAGCACCGTCGCTACCAGCGTGGCCGTGGCCAGCCTGGTGTGGTTCGTGTTGCTGCAACCGCAGGTCGGCGTGCTCGCCGATCTCCTCAGCGGCTGGATCCCGAAGCTGAAGAACCCGGGTCTGCTCAACGACTCCAGCACAGCGCTGCCGGCGGTGGCGCTCAGCAGTATCTGGGCCAGCCTCGGGTTCACGTTCATCATCATCATGGCGGGTCTGCAGAGCGTGCCCCGCGACCTCTATGAGAGCGCCTTCGTCGATGGCGCCGGAAGCTTCCGTCGGTTCACCAACGTGACCCTGCCGATGCTGACGCCCTCGATTCTGTTCGTGACGGTGGTGCTCACCACGCGAGCACTGCAGGCCTACGGCGAGATCGCGCTGCTCACCGGTGGCGGCCCGCAGGACACCAAAGCCACCACCACCATCCCGTATCTGATCTACGGCAACAACTCGCTGGTCCACAACGACATCGGCATCAAGTCGGCGTCGGCGGTCCTGTTGTTCCTGCTGTGCCTTGCTTTCGCTGCGGTGCAGTTCCGTGGCTTCGGCAAGCGAGTGCACTATGGCAACTGACACGGTGCGCGGTGCTCGCAAGTTCGGCCGTTACAGCCTGCTCGTCGCGGTCGCAGCCATCGTGCTGTTCCCGATCTACGCCGTACTGCTCCAGGCGTTGAAGTCGGGAGCCGACGCGTTCGATCACCCACGTTCGCTGCTGCCGGTCGACCTCACCTTCGACACGATCCGTTCGGCCTGGACAGCGGGCAACCTCGGCAAGTTGCTGATGAACAGTCTGTTCGTGTCCACCGTGGTCACGATCGGGGTCATCGTCACCAGCCTGCTGGCCGGGTACGCGTTCGCCTTCTTGAACTTTCCGTTGAAGAAGATCGTGTTTGCCATCTACCTGTCGACGATGCTGGTGCCCGGTGAGGTCACCGTGGTCATCAACCAGCGCACGGCCGATTCGTTCGGCTGGTTGAACACCTACCAGGGTCTGATCGTGCCGTCGCTCGCCAGCACGTTCGGTGTGTTCCTCGTGCGCCAGGTGTTCCTGCAGATTCCGAAAGAACTGCGCGAGGCCGCCGCACTCGACGGTGTCGGCCATCTGCGGTTCCTTTACGAGGTCG
>CAIXHI010000169.1 GCA_903919215.1 uncultured Acidimicrobiaceae bacterium | reverse complement strand
CGATGGGCGGCCAGTGCGACTTCGCCAGCGATATCGCGATGCAGTACCCGCTGTACGTGATCCTCGCGATCCTCGGCCTGCCAGAGAGCGACTACAACCGCATGCTGCGCCTCACACAGGAACTGTTCGGTGCCGAGGACGACGAGTTCAAACGTGATGACGACGCCCTCGCCAGCATCCTGCAAACCGTCGCCGACTTCGTCACCTACTTCGACGCGCTCACTGAGGATCGCAGGGCGAACCCCACCTCCGACCTCGCGTCGGTGATCGCCAACGCAATGATCAATGGCGAGCCGATCGGTCACAAGGAACAGTTGGGCTACTACATCATCGCGGCCACTGCCGGCCACGACACCACCTCGAACGCCATGGGTGGCGCGATGAAGGCGCTGATCGAAAACCCGGATCAGTTGGCCCGCCTGCAGGCCAACCCGTCGCTGATGACCGTGGCAGTCGACGAGATGATCCGCTGGACATCACCGGTGAAGCACTTCATGCGTACTGCCACGGTCGACTACGAGATCCGTGGCACCACGATCAAGGCCGGTCAGGACGTACTGCTGTCCTACTGGGCCGCCAACCGTGACGAGGACGTATTCGACGACCCGTTCAAGTTCGACATCGGCCGCGCCCCCAACAAACACCTCGCCTTCGGGTTCGGTGTGCACTACTGCCTCGGCGCAATGCTCGCCCGCATGGAACTCAAGGCGCTGTTCGGCGCGCTGCTGCCCCGGCTCAAGAGCATCGAGTTGGCCGGCACGCCGCAGCTCACCAAGAGCACGTTCGTCAGCGGTGTGAAGCACCTCCCGATCCGCTACGAGATCGTCTAGCACCGAGCACGGCATGCGAATGCGCTAGCAATGGCGCCATGAACGTCGGTTTCATCGGACTCGGAAATCAAGGTTTGCCCATCGCCCAGCGCATCCTCGCGGGCGGCCATCACTTGCATGTGTGGGGGCGACGCGAGACCAGCGTCGCTCCGTTTGTCGGTACCGCTGCCACGATCGTCGGCTCACCCGCCGCAATGGGGTTCCTGTGCGAGATCGTCTGCGTGTGCGTCCTCGACGACGAGGCCGTGCGCGATGTCGTCTTCCATCAGGGTCTGCTGGCTGCGATGCACGAGAACTCAGTGCTCGCGATCCACTCCACGATCTCACCTGCGTTGGTACGTCAGATCGCCGAAGCCGCCGACGACCGCGGTGTGCACGTACTCGACGCGCCCGTGAGCGGCGGATCGGTGGGTGCCGCTGCCGGCACGATGGCAGTGATGGTGGGCGGCGCGAGCGCTGCGTTGGAACAGGCGCTGCCGGTGTTCCAGACGTTCGCGAGCGCGGTTCGCCGCGTCGGCGAAGTCGGTGCCGGGCAGCTGTGCAAGTTGGTGAACAACTGCCTGTTCACCGCGAACGTCGGCCTTGCCCTCGACGCCATCGCCGTCGGCGAGTCACTCGGTCTCGACCGCGAGGCGCTCACTGCGATGTTGCAGGCCGGCAGCGCCGCGAGCTTCGCCCTCGGGGTGGCGCCACACATGATGAACCCGGCAAGCGCGGCCCACGCCGGTGGTCTGCTCGACAAGGACGTCAGCCTGCTGGAGCACCAGACCGAGGCGCTGGGGCGCGCAGCTTCCACGATGCAGATCACCGCTCGCGCCACCGTGCAGGAGATCCTGCGCCACGCCCAGTAGGCGCAACGCAGGAGCCTGCGGTTCAGGCCTGCTTGGCCTCGTTCATCATTGTCAGCAGTTGCGACGGCCCCAGCGGGAACGCCGTGGGGTGCACACCGAGGTGACGCAATGCATCGTGGATCGCGTTGGCGAGACACGGAGGAGCAGCAATCGCTCCGCCCTCACCCATCCCCTTGAAGCCGGTCTGCCCAGGTGCGAGCGTCACGATGTGACCGACCTCGATATCGGGCACTTCCGGAGCCGTCGGGATCAGGTAGTCGAGGAACGTGGTGGCCAACGGGTTGCCATCCTCGTCGTAGATCATGTTCTCGAACAGCACACCGCCGATCCCCTGCACCACGCCACCAGCGATCTGACCTTCGACCACCATCGGGTTCACCATCCGGCCGCAATCCTCCGAGACGATGTAGCGCAGGATCTTGGTCATCCCCGTCTCGGGGTCGATCTCCACCGTGCATACGTGCGTGGCGTTCGACCACGTGTACTGACCGGCAGGCTGGAAGCGGGCCGTGACCTCGAGGCCCATCTCCATACCCGGGGGAAGCATCTCGGGCATCTGGTAGGCGATGGGAGCGATCATCGCGAACGGCAACGCCTTGGCGGGCGTGCCCTTCACCGACACCACACCGGCGGTGACCTCCATGTCGTCGGGCGAAGCCTCCAGCATGTGCGCTGCAATCTGGACGATCTTGTCCTTCATCTTCAGCGCCGCGGTCATGGCCGCACCGCCGGCGACGACAGCGCTGCGGCTGCCACCCGTGCCCGGCCCGGTGGGGCTGGACTCGGTGTTGCCCTGCACCAGCAGCACGTCCTCGATGTTGCACCCGAGGTGCTCGGCGACGATCTGCGGGATCGTGGTCTCCAGGCTCTGACCGTGGTTGCCGGTGGACATGGCGACGATGACCTTGCCGCTGTTGTCCATGCGCATGATCGCCTGGTCGCTGGACAGGATGCCGAAGGCGACGGCCGAGGGTTCGATGTAGATCGCGACGCCTAAGCCGAGCAGGCGACCCTCGGCGCGGGCGTCGGCCTGCATCGTGCGGAAGGCCGCGACGTCGAGCATCTCGAGCGCTTGCTCAAGTGTCTCCGATGGGGTGACCGACTCATAGACCATGGTGGTGCACGTGGTGTACGGCAGGTCGTCGGCGTGGATCACGTTGCGACGGCGGATCTCGATCGGGTCGATGCCCAACTCGTAGGCGATGTGATCCATCATCTGTTCGCGCGCGACGGTCTCCATCATCCACGGGCCGCGGTAGGCAGCTTTGCCAACGGTGTTGGTGTATACCGACGATCCGCCAGGAAGCACGACCGGGAACTTGTACGGCCCCGGGAACACGGCGCCAGCCATACCGGCAGTGGAGCCGGCCGATGCGGGATAGGCGCCGATGTCCTCCCAGAAGAAGACTTTTGCCCCGAGCAACACACCTTCATCGGTGACTGCGAACGTGACGTCGATGATCTCTTCGCGACCCTGGTTGGCGGCCATCAGGCTCTCGCGTCGATCTTCCGTCCACTTGATCGGCGCTTCGCCAAACAGGTGAGCAGCCATGACCACCGCGGCTTCATCGCGGGTCATCATCATCTTCTGGCCGAAGCCGCCGCCGACGTCGTTGGCAACCACCTTCACCCGGTGCTCCGGCACACCGGTGAGGCGCGACGAGGTGGCTTTCCACTCACTCACACTCTGGGTCGCGGCCCAGATCTGCAGATCGCCCACGTACTGGTCGTAGTGCACGATGATGCCGCGCGGCTCCATCGGCACGTTGGTCGCACGACATTGGCTGAAGCGACGGGTGAACACGTGGGGTGCGCCGGCGAACAAGGCATCGACCTCGGGCCCCTCCGGCAGCGGGAACTCCTGGCCGACGTTGGTGGTCGTTCCGGGGTGCACACGCTGATCGGTGTCGATGGCGGTCTCCCAGCCGACGATGGCTTGTTGCACATCGATCTCCACCTCCACCAGATCGGCAGCGTCCTCTGCGATGTAGCGGTTCTCGGCGATGATCAGCACGATCGGGTCGCCCACGAAGCGCACATCGCCACCGGCCAACGGCGTGAGCGGTGCGTACGGCGTCTGGCCACCCAACTCGGGCGGTGGGCCCATCATCGTGTGCCAGAACATGCCGACGCGCGGGTTCAGATCTGCACCGGTGTAGATCGCCCGCACACCCGGCAACGCGAGCGCCGCCGAGGTGTCGATGCTGACGATGGTGCCGCGAGCGACGTTCGAACGCACGAATGCCACGTGCAACATGCCGGGCAGTTGCACATCGTCGACGTAGCGCCCGTGGCCCGACAGCAGGCGCGGATCCTCGAGTCGCTTGACGGCCTGGCCGACGTACCGGCCTGCACTGATCGTGGATGCCATCAGTGATCACTCCCATCGGCTGCGTTGGCGGGCACCGGCAGGCCAGCGGCCGTGCGGGCGGCGTTGATGATCCCCCGGTAGCCGGTGCACCGGCACAGGTTGCCCGACAGCGCGATCTTCAGATCGTCATCGGTGGGGTTCGGGTTGTCGTCCAGGTATGAGGTCATCGAGACCACGAAACCTGGGGTGCAGAAACCGCACTGCAGACCGTGACAGTCCTGCATCGCCTGTTGGAACGGGTTCAGCGTGCCATCGGTGGGCGTGACGCCCTCCACCGTGACGACCTTCGACCCGTCCACCTGAACGGCGAACAACAGGCACGCCCGCACCGCTGCCCCGTCGACCATCACCGTGCATGCGCCGCATGCACCGTGCTCGCAGCCGACGTGCGTGCCGGTGAGGTGCAGATCCTCGCGGAGCACATCGGAGAGCAACTTGCGCGGCTCGACCAACACCTTGTGGTCGCGGCCATTGACGTTCAGTTTCACCACTACTTCGTCGCTCACGACCGGGCCTCCTTGAGTGCTGCTTCGATTGCCCGACGCACGATGACCGCAGTCACCTGAGTGCGATAGGCGCCACTGGCGTGGATGTCGTCAACTGGCGAGATATGGCTCGCAGCGACCTTGCCGGCCTCTGCGGCATCAGCGCCCGAGAGCAGTGCTGCCTCGGCAGCACTCGCCCGCAACGGGGTGGGACCAACACCGAACAGGCCGATCGTGGCTTTCGTGACCGTGTCGCCGCTGACCTGCACACCGACCACCGCGCCGGCGAGGGCGAAGTCGCCGTGGCGACGAGTGAGTTCTTCGACAGCGAACCCGCTGCCCGGGCCCCACACGGGGAACTCGACGGCGGAGAGGATCTCATCGTCTGCCAACGCGGTCTGCCAAGTGGAGACGAAGAAGTCGGCGGCAGCGATCTTGCGAGTGCCGCCGGGGCCGGCCGCCTCGATCGTGGCATCGAGCGCCAACGCGACTGCGGGCAGTTCACTGGCCGGGTCGGCGTGAGCGATGGAACCGCCGACCGTGCCGCGGTTGCGAATCTGGAAGTGACCGATGTGCGGCAGGGCCTTCGAGAGCAGCGGCACCGACGCAGCAACGTCGGCGCTGTGCTCCGCGACGGCCTGGCGCACAATGGCACCAACACGTAGATGGCCGTTGACACGCTCGATCGCTGACAACCCCTCGACCTTGTTCAGGTCGACGAGATGCTCAAACGAGGCGAGCCGCAGGGAGAGCATCGGCACGAGGCTCTGCCCTCCGGCCAGGACCTTGGCACCGTCACCGTGCTCAGCGAGCAGGGCTGTGGCTTCCTCCACGCGTGTGGGTGCGTGGTAGTTGAACGAACTCGGTTTCACGTCGTTACCCCCAGGCCTGCGAATATAGTGCAGTATTCAAGTCCGGGTGCCAATCGTCACATCCGGCACTCGTGAGACAAGGGGAACGCACATGGGTTCAGTCGCCGGCAAGGTCGCATTCATCACTGGCGTGGCACGCGGTCAAGGCCGGGCGCACGCGGTCCGGCTCGCGTCCGAGGGCGCCGACATCATCGGCCTCGACATCTGCGCCGACCTCGAATCCATGGACTACCCGAACGCCACGCTCGACGACCTCACCGAGACCAAGCGCCTCGTCGAGGCCACCGGCCGTCGCATGATTGCCCGCCAGGCCGACGTGCGCTACTACGACCAGGTCGAGGCCGTGTTCGAAGAGGGTGTCGCCGAGTTCGGTCGCATCGACATCGTGCTCGCCAATGCCGGCGTCATCCGCCTCGCCAGCGAGGCCAACCCGCAGCTCGAGTGGGACGAGATCCTCAGCACCAACCTCACCGGTGTGTGGAACGCCTGTCGCGTCACGATTCCGAAGATGATCGAGTGCGGCAACGGCGGCTCGATCGTGATGACCAGCTCCACCGCCGGCATCAAGGCACCGGCCACGATGCTCGCCGGCGGACAGGCCTATTCAGCGTCGAAGCACGGCATGATCGGCCTCATGCGCACCTGGGCCCGCGAGCTGGCGCAGTACAGCATCCGCGTCAACACCATCCATCCCACGGGCGTGCTCACGGGCATGACCCAGAACGAGACCATGGCCGCAATGTTCGCCGACCCGACTGCGATGACCGCCACCATGCAGAACGCGCTGCCGGTGCAGATCCTCGAGGCCACCGACATCGCCGACTTCGTCGAGTTCCTCGTCAGCGAGCGGGGCCGCTACATCACCGGCCAGACCCTCGGCGTCGACGCGGGCTTCCTCGTCAACTGATCGGCTTCTGGGAAGGATCCTTCCCAACGCACTCACTGGGAAGGTTGAGTTCCGGAATCCGGAACTCAACCTTCCCAGTTGCGCGGTCAGCCGACAATCTTGCGGGCACGAAGGTCGGCGATCGCCTCGGCTCCGATCCCCAACCCGGTCAGGATCTCGTCGGTCTGCTGACCAGCGAGCACGCCGCCCCTGATCGTGAGTGGCGCATCGGACAGGCGCATGAAGCCATTCATACGCGGGTGATCGTCGAACGTCGGATGGTTCACCGTGGTGATGAAGCCGCATGCCTGACCCAGTTCACCGAGCAAGTTCGGCTCGGGCGCCTGCTGCGAGATTGCGACGCACGAGACATCGGCAGCACGCAGCTCGTGCTCCCACTGCTCATCCGTACGAGTGGCGAACACACCCTCCAGCACCTCGCCCAGCGCGGCATCGTTGTGCCGCCGACCGGCCACCGTGGTGAAGCGATGATCCGCTGAGAGGTCGATGTACGGCTGCAGCGCTGCCACCAGGTCGGCCCACTCCGACTCGATCGGGGCCGCGAGGAACACGAAGCCTGCCGACGCCCGATAGACGCGGTACACGGCGTTGATTCCCTTCAACTCCGGGTCGGGGTTCAGGCGCGGCATACAACCCGGGTACTCCACGATCTGCTCCGACATCGCGTGGGCGCCCGTGTTGAGCATCGTGGTCAGCATCTCCTGGCCACCAGCGCCGCGCTCACGGGCCAGCAGTCCAGTGAGGATTGCCGTCGCCACACCCAGCGCGGCGAAGCCATCAGCCTGCGCGGACGAGGTCATCGCGCCGACGGTGAGCAGCCGCGCGGCCTGCTGAATCTCCTCCAGCGTGAGGTCGGCACGTTCAGGTGCGAGACCCGCCGTGTTCGCCAGTGGGATGCCGACCGCCGCGCCGATACTGGGCGCGTACGCCGGCCGCTGACCGTACGGCAGATTCGTGCCGTATCCCGGTGCGTTGAGGTACACGACGTCCGGACGGATTGCCTTGACCTTCTCGTAGCCGAAGCCCAACCGTTCGGCCACACCGGCACGGAAGGCCTGCACGACGACATCAGCCGAAGCGATCAGGCCGTACACGATCTGGCGGCCTTCGTCCGTCTGCAGATCAACGCACAGACTCTCTTTCCCCTGCATCACCGCTGCGCCGCCCGCCTCGGGGAACGGGATCAGCATGCGGATGCCATCGCCCGTGAGCTCTTCGATATGGACCACGTGCGCACCGAGATCGGCGAGCATGCGCGTCGCGTTCGGAGCGGCAAACATCGTCCCGAACTCCACGATGCTGACGCCATCGAGCAGCGGTCGCGCGACTGCCACCGGCTTCCCCGGCGCCGCCGGGGCGTCCGGAGTCGACCACGCGGCCTGATCTGCGGACATGGTGCCGAGACGCGGCGCAGACTTCCCGAGCTGGGCCGGCGTGTTGTACATCCGCACGATCGGAGCAGGCTGGTGTACGGGACCGCGCTCATCGTCGACGATGTCGGCGACCATGCCGTCGGCGACCAGTTGCGGATGGTCGAGCACGCGCGGACCGATGCGGAACTGTTCGGCGAAGACGTTGGGGTCCTCGTCGAAGATCTGCTGCCACTCGGCCAACGTCTTGGTACGAGCGGCCTCGTGCATCAGCGACCAGAACTCAAGACGGCGCGCTTGATCCTCGAACACCGGAAGTCCGGCCCACTTCGGATCGGTGAACATCCAGTCGAGGCCGAGTGCCTTCATCGCCGCCTGGAACAGGCGCGGGGACACTGAGGCGAACTGCAGCCAACGACCATCCTTGGTGAGCGCCACGAGCAGCAAGAACGGGAACGCTCCCACAGGGACGTCATCGTCATCGAAGTTGTTCACACGCGTATACGCGTCTGGCCACCGCTGATCGATGAGGTACTCGAACCAACTCCAAGTGTCGAGCGTAGGATAGGCCTGCGCCATGGACGTCTCGACATGCTGCCCGACACCGGTGTGCTCACGTGCGTACAGCGACGCCAGCGCACCATGCAACGCCACTTGACTGGCCGGGAACGAGCACCACGGCACCGACACGTACGGGGGTGCATCGATCGGCGACATGCGCCGGAACGACTGCATGACGCCGAGCTTCGCGTGCACCAACGGCTCGTAGTCCTTGAGATCGACGTACGGTCCGACGCTGCCGAACGACGACACCGACACGTAGACGAGACGCGGGTTGACGGCCTTCAGCGCCGCGTAGCCCAGGCCCCACTGATCGAGCGAGCCCGGCCGGTTGGTCTCGATGAACACATCGGCACTCTCGGCGAGCGTGCGCACCACCGCACGGTCGGCTTCGACACGCAGATCGGCGACGAGGCTCTGCTTGCCACGACCCCAGAACGGAAAGGCCGATTCCTCACGAATGCGAGCGCCACCCGGCGGCTCCACCCAGATGACCTCAGCACCGAAATCGGAGAACAGTTGGCTGATCTGCGCGCCGATGCGGTGCGGCGACAGGTCGAGCACTCGCAAACCCTGCAATGCAGTCATGTCAGTTCCCCAGTTCCAGGATCATCTCTTCCGCCTGGACGACCGTGCCCGTGTACTGCATCGGGTCGTCACACATGGCCATGTGGCACAGCACCTTCGTGGGAATGGTGATCGAGATCGAGGCGCTGGCATCGACACCCTTCTGCTCCATCAGGTCGACCATCTCGGTACGCACGAAGCCGGGGTTGACGTTGACGATGGAGATGCCCATCCGCTTGAGCTCACCGGACACCAGGTTGCAGAACGTGTCGAGCGCGGACTTGCTGGAGGGGTAGGCCAGCGGTACGGGAATACCCGGGGCCGGCTCGTAGTCCACGCCCCCGTGGTGGCCGGTGGTGACGTTGATGACTCGCCCGCCGCCAAGCGCGGCCATCACCGGGGCGACGGCCTTGGTGAGCGTGAATGGTGCGTTCAGGTTGACATCGAACTGCTGCTGCCAGTCCGTACGACTGAGTTCCATCAGCGGCGCACCCCATGCGCGGCCGGAGGTGGCTGCGGCATTGTTCACCAACACATCGATCCGACCGAATGCCTCCAGGGCCGTCGCCACCAGACGCAGCAGGTCGTCCTCGCTGCCCATATCGGCCTGCACTGCGAGCGCCGTGCCGCCGACGGCTTCGATGGCCGCGACGGTCTCGCCGATCGTGCCCGGCAGGCTCTTGCGCTGCTCGACCGTACGTGCCGCCACCACCACGGTGGCGCCACGCCGCCCGAGTTCGATCGCGACCTGCTTACCGATCCCGCGGCTGGCACCGGTGACGATCACGACCTTGCCCAGCATGTCGTTACTCACAGCGACTCCCCCCCAGCGGGGTCCCCCGACCCCGACCAGGTGAAGCTAGTCCACCGGGAGATCACGTGAGAATATCGTTCTCGCTCACAGCTTCTCGCGTGATCACCCGGCGTCCTACAGTGCTCACACGTTGTCGTGGGGGTTCGTCATGTCGATTCGTGTCGTGTGTGTGGGGACTGGTCTCGTCGGTCAGCAGGGCATCATGGCCGTGCTCGACCACCCCGACACCGAGTTGGTGGCGGTCGTCGTGCACAGCGACGACAAGGTCGGGCGCGATGCCGGCGAGTTGGTCGGGCGCCCACCGATCGGGTTGGCGGCGATCCAGTCGCTGGAGGAGGCGCTCGCCCTAGAACCAGCCGTGGTCGCCTACTTCAACACCACCCACGGTCGGTTGAAGGCGACGATCGAAGAGTTCGCGATGATCCTCGCCAGCGGCGCGAACATCGTCACCACTTCGGTCGGAGCCCTGATCAACCCGGCAGGCGCACGACCCGACGTGCTGGCCAAGCTGAACGCCGCGTGCCAAGAGGGAGGCACCACGCTGTTCTCCACCGGCATCGACCCGGGCGTGTTCAGCGACTTCATGCCGATCGTCCTCAGCGGCTGCGGTCGCCGCATCGACGGCATCCGCATCTTCGAGATGGCCACCTACGAGTCGGGCCAGCAGAGCGACATGGTCGCGTTCGAACAGGTCGGTTTCGGCCTGCCGACCGACACGGTCACGCCACTGGTGCATCCCGACGGCCTGCGCGTCACGTGGGGAAACGCGATCTCGATGATGGCGGAGCAACTCGGCGTCACGCTGGACGAGATTGCCGTCAGCCACGAGATGCTGCCCTCCCCCGAGACGTTTGAGTACCAGGGCCGCGTCATCGAGCTGGGCACCATCGCCGGAATGCGCTTCGAGATCGCCGGCATGAAGAACGGCAAGAACCTGATCTCGGTCGCCCATGTCACCCGCGCCCGCCACGATTTGGCACCTGATTGGCCGCGGCCGCTCCGCGGTGACGGGTACCGCATCATCATCGAGGGCGAACCGCGACTCGACTGCGAGTTCGAGTTCTCCAGCGAGACCGGCGAGCACCTCACGGGCGGCTGGGCGATCACTGCCATGCGGGCGATCAACGCGATCCCGTCGGTGGTGGCGGCCGAACCCGGTGTGAAGTCGGTGTTCGATCTGCCGGTGATCACCGGCCGCGGCCGCTTCGGCTGAACGAGATGCTCCGACGAACCCTCTGAGACAACTTGACCCACAACACGACAGGAGACAAACTCACGCCATGACGGACGTCCTCAACGACCCACAGCCCTTCCGTAGCGCTGCGCCGCTACAACTCGACCGCGCGCTCGGCTGGAAGTACTTCACCGAGCCCGGCGAGGTCTACGAGCGCGATGGCGTCTGGTACCTCACCAGCATCGCGGCGATCCGCTTCGCCCATCAGCACCCCGAGATCTTCAGCTCGGCAAAGGCGTTCGAGTCGCTGGGTAGCCCTGTCCCCCTGATTCCGATTGCGGTCGACCCGCCGGCGCAGATCCGCTACCGGCGCATCCTCGATCCGATGTTCGCACCCCGCGTCGTCACCCCGCTCGAACCGGAACTGCGTCGCCAAGTGCGCGAGCTCGTCGATGGCTTCAAGCACCGCGGCGAGTGCGAAGTCGTCCGCGACCTCGGCTCGCTGTACCCGACGAGCGTGATCCTCACCCTGTTCGGTATGCCGTTG
>CAIXHI010000168.1 GCA_903919215.1 uncultured Acidimicrobiaceae bacterium | reverse complement strand
TGTCCGAGGTGTTCCAACTCGTCCAACGGCACCGCGTGACCTTGCTCGGGCGTCCAGTCGAAGGAGTCCTCGTCGAACGGCTCAGTGGCCGCCAACAAGAACGGGTGCGGGCTGCGGTGCTTCACGTCGCCACGGAAGCGCCAGAACACCATCAGCAGTACACCCAGCAGGGACACCAGGTAGAACAACTGGTCCTTCGTCGAGGCCTCGTAATGCAAGCGAACATGTGTTGAGGTGGGGATCACGACCATGAAGTTGGGCGCGATGCGATATGGGCCGTCGGCGCCATCGACCTGCCAGTTCGGGAAGTAGCTGACCTTCACCAGGACAGGAACGCCGACCTGCGACACGTCGAAGCTGACGTCCTGATTACCCATGTGGTAGTTGGACACGGTGATGTCCGGGAGCGCGACCTTGTTGATCGTCGCCGAGGGAACCACGATGTCGACCTTGCGGCCCGGCTTCAGCGGGGCCTCACCGACGCGGCGCGTCATATCCACCTGGACATCGATGCGTTGCCACGACGCGGGGCCATCGTCGGCCGGGATGGCCGCCCACTCATCGGCGTTCTGGAACCAACTGGTACCCAGCTCGAGGTTTCGTTCACGCTGATCTCCCGAACGTGGGTTCACCACCACCGGTTGCACCTTCAACGGCACCACCATGTCGCTCTCGCCCACCCGGTAGATCTTCCACGGGCCACTCGTCGCGACCTCGGTGAGATCGCCGCGCGAATCAGCCTGTTTCTTGGCCGCGTCGGTGAACACCATCACGTACTTGATCCCCATCTTCTGCAGCATGGGCACACCGATCGAGGCGTTGTTGTCGGTGTAGCGCAGCTCGCGCACCGGGTTCGAGCTGTTGGCGCTCATCGCCGCCGCAGTGAGGAAGTGGTACGGCGTCGTGCCCGATGCCTCGAAGAACAGACCCTCCGAGCTACCGATGCAACCGTCGGTCCAGTGCGGCAACAGCATCAGCGCCATGGTGGTGCCGTACTGCCCGGTGTCGCCGTTGTTCTCCCACAGCGCCATACCGCAGCCCTGCGCGGGGTTCGTGCCGAGCGAGGCCATCGTGTCGACCAATCCCTTGTACTCGCCGTATGCGCCGCGTCCCTCGTAGCCGAGGAAGTTGTAGCGGGTCCAGCCGTCGGCGTAGGCGTCCTTCGATTCAGCGGACAGCGTGATCGGATCCCAGCCCGCGACACCCCACGAGTAAACGGACTTACCGTTCTTGGTGCTGTAGTGGCCACCCGGCACTTCACGGAACAAGAACAGTTCGCACGTCAGCACCACCAACCCAACCACCGCGGCGATCGCTGCGCCGGTGACCATCATCTGCTTGGCGGAGAGTTCCCGCTGCTGCCATCCACGCACCACGAAATGCACCACGTCGACGATGCCCACCATCATCAGCAACAGCCGCATGAGATAGAGGAACGGGAGCAGCCGCGGGTTCCACAGCAGACCGATCACCGGGAGGCTGTCGCGAGCGAGGAACGTCGCTGCCATCAGCGCGAAGCAGGTGATACCCAGCCACGCCCCGTTCAAGTTGCGTTTGATGACGCTGCTGATGAACCCGATGAGCGCGAACCCCGACACGATGATGTCGAGGACCGGGGTCCACGGGAAGAACATGTCCCAAAAGCTGTCGCCGGGCCCGTCCGGCCGGTAGCCGTACTTCATGTCGGTCATGTAGGCGTGGTTGAACAGGAACGGGAACACCCAGAACCCGGCAAGCATCACTGCCGTGATACCCATCGTCAGGCCGTAGATGAAGCGCGTCTTGTCCATCCAGACCAGCCACATGAGTAGCGCCGCAAGCACCACGAAGATCAGCACGATGCCGTGCGACAGCATCGCCAGCGCCAGCACGATCGCCGTCCAGTTCCGATGTTTGCCGGTCTCCAGCCCTCGGGCGAACAGACCGAGACCCAACACCGCCAACGACAGCGCGATGGAGAACGAGAACTCGCCGGCCATCGTGCTCTTCACGTTGCCGCCGTAGATGCTGAAGCTTTCGTCGAACAGGAAGGCGACAGCAGCAAGTGCCATGAGCTCAGGGATTGGGAAGACAAAGCGTGCGAGGCGACCGAATGCCCAGCAGCAGAACGGCAGGGTGACGATGCCGACGCAAACGACGAGCTTGAACGCGACGCCGTAGGCGAAGAACACGTTCAAGAACACAATGAGCAGCGCTGGGACGACCATGTAGAAGCGATACAGCGGGAAACCGTTGTACCAGTAGTTGCTCCAGCCGCTGATCTGCCCGTGCGACAACAGGTGGTCGCGCAGGTACGCCGGAGCCATCACGTGGGCTCCCATATCGCCGCCGGTGGGCGTGTTGTTGCGGAACACGAGATCGAGGTGCATCACTTCGAGCACGGCGAAGGTGCAACCACCAACAAGAACGAGCGCGGTGAGGTACTGCACTACTCGGGCCGCCGGCCAGGGTGAATTGATCCAGTTGACCGGACGACGAACGATGCGACGCAGCATGCGCTGGCCGATCGAGGGTGACGCGGGCGCGTCGACGGCCGCGTCGACGGGCTGATCGTCGACGTCGAGCGTCAGTTCGAGAGGGATATCGCCGGATTCATCGGTGTGCTCGGTCATGCCGGTGGGCATCTTTCCATGTCGCAGAAGGGTTGACGTGTCACGGCGTATCACTCACTGCAGGCTCAACGTTGTGCGACAAGGATCAGACCCGTCGCGTTGAAGGCCATGTGCGTGAGCACCGACATACCGAGGCGGCCAGTCCGCTGGGCGCAGACGCCAAGCACCAGGCCGACCACGAACAGCCCGGGGACGTTCACCGCTTGGAAGTGGATAGCGGCGAACCACAGCGCCACGAAGACGACACCGGCGACGGCGCCAGCGCAGCGGCTGAACGCCCCCTGCAACAGCCCGCGGTAGGTGAGCTCCTCCACAAGCGGGGCACCGACGACAACGGTCAGGATCAGGATCAGCATCCCGCCCCCATGCGCGTTGTTCCAGAGATCGCGAGCAGGCTGCTCGATCTTGCTCATCGAGAAGGTGTGCGGCCACAGGTGCTGCAGCGGCAGATACACGAGCTTCACGAAACCAAGCTGGGTGAGCACGCCCAGCGGTACTCCCAGCAGATCGAGCGGCCGCATGGTGAAACCGAAGTCGCGCACGAGCGAGCCAGTGGCCGACCGGCGGGCCACGAACAGGATCGCGCCGACGAGCGGGATCCACGCGGCCAGTTGCGCGGCTGCCAGCCACCATGGTCCGGCATCAGCGATGTCGTCAGCGCCGCTGCCCGACAGCACGATGCTGGACAACGTGCTGCCCAAGAACCAACCTCCGAGCCAGGTCACCGAGGCGTCGCGGATGGAAATCCCAACCGGCACACCCGCGGCGGGAGCTGCAGATGAACGGGGCTGGGACATGGCCGCCGAGCCTACTGGCCAGGCGCGTTCTCGGATCAGCCCGCCAGGCGGCCGGCACCGGCGTACACGAGCTGGCGGCTCGTCCGTCGGTCTTCGAGGCGCCAACCGTTCGGCACCGACAGGCGAGCCGTGTGGCGCTGGCACAGGTCGTAGGCGTGCGGGTCGCGCTCGTCATACAGGTCGTCCAGCCAGACGAGCGATCGCGCGTACTGATAGGAGAGGGTGGACGTGGCCAACTCGGCACAACCCGTACGTGAACACTGCCTGCTCATGAACGTGAACGATAAAACTCCTCGCGCGCAAAGTGGTGGATACCCGCTGCGAGTCGCGCGACGCGTGGTTGCGGCGGCCGCCAGGCGCGGTGACGAGTCACCATCACGGTTCGCCCCTAGCATTGCCGCATGAGCAACCTCCCGCCGCCGCCCCCCGGGCGCGGCCAGCAGCACGGCAACCAGAACGGGACACCGCCGCCCGCCGGCGGCAAGGCACGTGGCAACTGGCCGCGGTGGACCGTCCCGGTGTTGCTCGCAGTGCTGCTCGGCACGCTGCTGTTGAACCAGGTGTGGCCCTCCGATACTGGCAAGAAGCTCAGCTATACCGAGTTCGTCACCGCCGTGAAGCAGGACGAAGTGGTCAAGTTCACCGTCACTAACGGTTCGAACTCGGTTGCGGGCGAGTTGAAGGACGGTACGAAGTTCACCACCACGGTGCGCGACAACTTCCCCGACCAGATCGAGCGCGACCTGCTCGCGGAGAGCGGTGTCAACTGGACCACGAAGGAGCCCGACAGCAACTGGCTGCTCAGCGCACTGAGCCTGTTGCTGCCGTTCGTCCTGATCATCGGCTTCCTCGTGTGGATGAACAAGCGCGCGCAGGGGCAGATGGGCAACGTCATGTCCATCGGCCGCAGCCGGGCCAAGGCCTACCAGGCCGATAAACCCTCCACCACGTTTGCCGACATTGCCGGCTACGAGGGTGTGAAGCAGGAGATCACCGAAGTCGTCGACTTCCTGCGCATGCCCGAGCGCTTCCGCGAGATCGGCGCCCGCGTGCCCAAGGGCATCCTGCTCGTCGGCCCTCCCGGCACCGGTAAGACCCTGTTCGCACGGGCCGTTGCCGGCGAGGCCGGCGTCGGCTTCCTCAGCGTCACGGGCAGCGACTTCATGGAGATGTTCGTGGGCGTCGGCGCCAGCCGCGTGCGCGACCTGTTCGCCCAGGCCCGCAAACTCGGCCGGGCGATCATCTTCGTCGACGAGATCGACTCGATCGGCCGCAAGCGCGGCGCTGGCCTCGGCGGCGGCCACGATGAGCGCGAGCAGACGCTCAACCAGATGCTCTCCGAGATGGATGGCTTCGAGACCACCGAGGGAATCGTCGTCCTCGCGGCCACAAACCGCCCCGACATCCTTGATGCTGCCTTGCTGCGCCCCGGCCGCTTCGACCGCCAGATCGTGGTGCCGTTGCCCGAAGCCAGCGAGCGCGAAGCCATCCTGAAGGTGCACAGCCGCGACAAGCGCATGGGCGGCGATGTCGACCTCGAGACGATGGCCAAGGCCACCCCCGGGATGAGTGGCGCCGACCTGGCCAACGTGGTCAACGAAGCGGCGTTGTTCGCCGTGCGTCGTGGCAGCAAGCACATCGAGCGCATCGACTTCGAGAACGCCCGCGACCGCGTCGTCATGGGCGCCCGCCGCGAGAGCCTGGTGCTCAGCGCAGAGGAGAAGCGGGCCACCGCCGTACACGAGAGCGGACACGCCATCCTCACGGTCGTGCTGCCCAACGCCGACCCGCTGCACAAGGTCACCATCCTCCCCCGCGGTATGGCACTGGGCGTCACCTGGAGCCTGCCCGAAGAGCGGCACACGTACTCGAAGGAGTTCTTCGAGGATGTCATCTGCCGGGCGATGGGCGGCCGCGTGGCCGAGAAGATCGTCTTCGGTCACCTCAACTCTGGCGCCGCCAACGACCTCGAGCAGGCCACCAGCATCGCTCGCCGCATGGTGCGCGAGTGGGGTATGAGCGACGCCGTCGGCCCGATGGCCTGGAGTGGCCACCAGCAGGTGTTCCTGGGCGAAGACCTGATGACCCAGGGACGCGAATACAGCGACGACACGGCCAAGATGATCGACAGCGAGATCGCCCGCATCCTTCACGAGCAGGAAAGCCGTGCACTTGCGGTGCTCACCAAGCACCGCAAAGCACTCGACACCGTCTCTGAGGCACTGCTCGAGCGAGAGACCATGGACGGGGCCGAGGTCGCCAACCTGGTGCACGGCAGCCTCGACGACATCGTGGCCGAGCAACCCGCTTCCATCGACTGATCAGTCGGGTCGACCCAGCTCAGGTTCTGGGGTGCTGCCAGGGTCGCGCGCCTCGGCGACAGCGGCCCACAGATCAGTGGCCGACACCGGACCGGTGAACCCGGCACGCACGATTCCAGCGGCGTCGGCGATCACGACGATCGGCACGGCCTGGATGTCGTACTTCGTGTGCAGCGCCCGAGCAGCGGTGTACTCGACGTCGACCACGGAGACGTGCGCGCTGCGCAGTACCTCGGCCTTGCGGACCATGTCGGCACATGCCGTACAGGTGGCCGACGAGAACACCACGACAAGCCACGGCGTCTGCGCGTCGAAGTCATTGCGGTCGAGCTGCGCGGGGACGTCGTAGCGCGGCTGGGTCGGCGCCTCCACCACCTGACGCCGTCGCAGGACGAGGCCAACACCTACTGCCACGATCACGACCACCAACGCGACGATCACCTGCACCATGTCAGACCACCCTCATCTCGACCCACGAGCGGTCAGCCCGGGAGCGCCAGGGATGCGGACCGACCCTTGAGATCGTGACCCCGTGGCAAGAGTCGCTGCACGATGATCGGCTGATCAGCCACGACGATCAGCGGATGGCCGAGGGCCGACGCGTCAGCAGGGATGTTCACGGTGGTGACAGCACCGGCGACCAAGGCGATCTTCTCCAGACCGGGCACCGCCACGAGGCCGCCCGGACCGAGCACCTTGACGGTGACGGTGGTATCGGCGAAGGAGAGGTTCAGCACCACCAACGCCTCGTCGGCAGCCACTTCCGGGCCGAACGCCATACTCCACTGGAAGTAGCCAGGGTCGGCGAAGTACTGCTCGACACCAAGTATCACCGATGTCACTGACGAACCCTCGTCCGTGCGCGTGACCGCCATCTCAACCACGATCGGCGCACCGGTCATCGAGCTGAACGCGATTCCGTGTCGGCCCAGCGGGAGGTCTGGAACGTCGACGAGGCTGAACGACACCACCCTGCCGGCCGGAACGGTGATCTCGCCCGGGTTGGAGAACGTGTCACTAACGATGCCATAGAACACCGGTTGCACCTGTGCGTCCTGATCACTCGGGTTGTAAATGCTGAACCGCTCGAAGTTCGTGCCGTCCTTGATGCCGCCGGCGAAGTACCAGTTGGCTGACGGTGTTGGTGCGCCAAGACTCATCGAGAACCCATGCCGCTCACCCGAGTACCTCTGGGCACGAGCCGCGACCACGCGACCGCGGCTGGCAATCACGGCCAGCGAGTAGACCGCTTCGTCCTTGGCCAACAACTTCTCGTCGACCACGAGGACAGAGTGACCGGGAACAGGGACGCCCTGCAGCACACCTGGTTGGCGAGTGCCATCCGTGCCAGCGAACGTGAAGTCGACGATCGCGTCGTCCGGGAACGGGTTGGTGATGACGATGTCTTCTTGACTGTCACCCTGGGTGTAGTTATCGGCGAAGTACCAGCTGCTCGAGGTGCTGTTGGTGCACGCGCTCACCGAATCGCCGTTGGCCTGCTCAGCGCGCTGTTCGACAAACCCGCCACCGCCGGCGATTTCGACCATCGCCGAGACATAGTTGCCACGAGGCAGCAGGTCGCCGATCGCCACCTTGTACGTGTCGCGCAGCGGTACCTCGAAATCGGATTCCACCGGAGCGACGCCCACCTCGTCGGTGAACAGCGTGAGGTGACCCGACAATGCAGTGTCGCCAGGGTTGGCGACCGCGATCGTGCCGCCAAGACCGTTGTCGGTGAGCGGCACCCCGGCACAGAACCAACTGGAGGTCAAGAACTTGAGGTGCGGCACGAACGGCATCGAGGGCGCTGCGAGGTTGGCGTACGTGGGGGTTGCGGCTGGGT
>CAIXHI010000167.1 GCA_903919215.1 uncultured Acidimicrobiaceae bacterium | reverse complement strand
TGGGGTCGACTTCCGGTGATGGGCTTCGGTGTCGTCACCTCCTCGGCGAACCCCGACATCGCAGTCGGCGGCCGGTACTTCGGCTTCTATCCACTCGGCGACCATCACGTGGTGCAGGCGCGGGCCTCGCGTGGTGGGTTCGTCGACGTCGCACCGTGGCGCGACAACCATGCGATGGCATACCGCACCTTCGATCTCGTCGAGGCAGGTGCCGACGATGACGCGATCCTTCTCTTCCGCGGACTGTTCGTCACATCGTTCCTCATCGACGATTACCTGCGCGAGCACAACTACTTCGGCGCGGGACGGGTGATCATCACCAGTGCCTCCAGCAAGACCTCGATCGCTCTCGCCCACTGTTTGCGACTGGCTCGGTCGGTCGAAATCGTGGGGCTCACTTCAGGGCGGAACATCGCGTTCACTCGTGGCGTCGGCGAGTACGACGACGTGATGAGCTACGAGGAGATCCAGTCGCTCGACGACGCCGCCTCGGTACTGGTCGACATGGCGGGCAACACCAATGTCGTCGCCGCGGTGCACATGCACCTCGCCAGCAGGATCGCATACTCGTGCAGCGTCGGCGCGACACACTGGGACGCACCCCGTCACGACGGTGGCATGCCCCCGCCAGCACCCGAGTTCTTCTTCGCCCCTGCGCAACTCGCGAAGCGGGGCAAGGAATGGGGCGCAGCGGAGATGAACGAGAAGATCGCTGCCGCCCTCGGCGAGTTCATCGACAGCACCCGCTCTTGGCTCAGCATCGAGCGCACGGTCGGCGCCTCGGCCGTGGCGACGCTCTACACCTCATTGGTCAACGGCAACGTGCAGCCCGAGCTCGGGCACATCGTCACGTTCTCCTGAGCATCACGTTCCGCGGGAACGCCTGGTCAGCTGCAACGCGTGCCGAGAAATTCCGGTTTTCTGCTTGACTCCGTGAACGAACGTGTGTACGCTCCCACTATGGAGTCCGCGGTGGGTTTCGCATCCGGAACGGAGATGGACATGATCCTCTCGCCGGACGAGTTCGTTGCGGCGATGGTCGCCCACGAACGCAATGCGGCCCGTCTTGCGTTGGCGTTACGTCGCTTGGAGAACACCGGCGAGCTGGGTATCGACGGTGCCGTGTCCACCCGCGCCTGGCTGCGCGATCGTTGCCGCATGACCGACGTACTGGCCGGCCGCTGGGTTGCCCAGGGCCGCTTCCTCGACCGCTTCGACAGCATCGCCGGCCTCGCGCTCTGCGGCGCCGTCTCTGCCGGCCAGGTCGACACGGTGCGCGCGTTCTGCCCGCCCAAGCTGCAGCCGCTGATGGATCAGCAGCACCGCGAACTGATGCCGTTCCTCGCTGCGCTGGACGCGGAGTGCACGGTGAAGGTGATGGACGAGTGGCGCAAGAAGGCCGAGGCCATCGTCGATGCGGATGATCCGCCGTCGGAGGCCGATCGGTCGCTGCGGATGAGCCGTGCCTCGGACGGTGCGTTGCTGGGCACGTTCGAGATGTACGGCGGGGCGGCCGCCGAAGTGGAGGCCGCGCTGAAGACTGCGGCCACGTTCGAGGGCGAGTACGACACGCGCACCAAGACGCAGCGCGATGCGGATGCGTTGCACGACATTGCCGCGTTCTACAACCGGCAGAACGAGAAGCCCACCACGAAGCGCCGTCACCCCCACGTGGAGCTGG
>CAIXHI010000166.1 GCA_903919215.1 uncultured Acidimicrobiaceae bacterium | reverse complement strand
GAGATCGACGCCGTCAAGAACACCCTCGATCTCGCCGCGATCGCCATCGTCGGCGTCTCGGTGCTGCCGATCGCGTTCGAGTTGATGAAGCACCGCAAGGCCGCCAAAGCCGCCGCCTGACCCCATCAAGTCGGCGCTGGCAGCAGACCTGCCCGGACCTGAACGCCGACTTGGCCCGGCTCCCATCAAGTCGGCGCTGGCAGCAGACCTGGCCTGACCTGACCGCCGACTTGGGCTAGGTGGTGACGAAGTCGATGAGCTGTTCGACGGCGCCGACCAGTTCGGGGCGCAGGTCGGCGTAGGTGTGCACCGTGTTGCGCAAGCGCGGCCAGAACCCGGCGACGTCGGTGCCGAGGGCTGCGCACAGACCCTCCTTCCACGGCACGCCGCGGGGCACGTCCGGCCATTCCTGCAGACCCATCACACGCGGCCACACACCGGCCCACACGTCGATGAATGGATGCCCGGTGACGAGCACCGACGGCCCGGCGACCTGTGCTGCGAGGCGGGCCTCCTTGCTACCGGGTACGAGGTGATCGACGAGGATGCCGAGACGCCGGTCGGGTCCGGCGTGGAACTCGGCCACCATCGCGACGACATCATCGAGACCGTGCATCGGCTCGACGACGATGCCTGCTTCGCGCAGGTCGTCACCCCATACATGCTCGACCAGTTCGGCATCGTGTTTGCCCTCCACCCAGATACGACTGGCGGCAGCGAGTCTGGCGCGAGTGGCCTTGGGGGCGGCCACCGACCCACTGGCCGTGATCCTGGGTCCGGTCACGGCGGGCGCCACCGACGGCCGCGCGAGCGTGACCGGTTTCCCGTCGATGAGGAACGCACCAGGGCGCATGACGAACTCGCGCTCGCGACCGTTGCGGTCGCGCAGCGTGACCGCGCGAGCGTCGACCTTCACCACGTCACCGCAGAACCCACTGGCCCGGTCCTCCGCCAACAGCCCCGACGTGGCCGGCACGATCCGGTACGCGGGACCACGTTTGGATTGCTCGAAATCGTCGAGGATGTCGCGGCCGTAACTCATCGACCTACAAGGTAGGCGGCATCCACCCCGTTCGAGTGAGCATCCCCGTTGGGTCGGGCCACGATCCCTCACCCCACATGTGCAGCCGACATGCCGGCCCCTGCACACGCAGGTCGCCCTCGGTCAGTTCGACCACCGCGTCGATTTCACCCGTCTGCTCATAACCGTGCTGCACGGCATACGCCTCGCCAGCGGCGTACCACTCGATGTCGAACGTGACCGGCACCGGCGTGCCGTACGGTCGGACGACTGCGTCACGTGCGTTGTCGAGCAACACTCCGTGCGCCTCGTTGCCCACGCTCCACTGGCCGAACGGAATATCGCACATATGGTCGGCCCACATCTCCGGCGGCTTGAGTTCCAACCCCGCGCGACGGCCCGTACCGTCGAGCTCCTCGATGTACACGAACGGCTGCCCGACCCGCCACAGGCCAGCGCGGTAATCAAATCGTTGACCGCACAGGTGCAGGCCGACGAACAGCCCGACCGTGGCGTCAGCGTTCTGACCCCACCACCACCACGCCTCGGCCGCCACACCCTGATGCTCGAGTTCGTCGTGATCGGTGAACACGCGCGCCAGACTATGGGCGTGATCCGATACCTCAGCCTCGAATGGCTCGATGCCCTCACCGCAGCGGTCGCGGCCAACGACGAACTGCAGCGTCTGGCAAGCGAATACACGCTCGGCGTGACTCAGGCGGTAACCGACGGCCCAGAGGGAACCGTGGTGTATCACCTGCAAGTGGGAGACGGCGCGGCGCGTTTCGGCGCTGGCAGTGCGTTCCCCGAGGACGTACGCATGGAGCAGACGTGGGAGACCGCCGTCGGTGTCGCCACCGGCACGCTCAACGCACAAGAGGCGTTCATCAAAGGTCGCATCCTGCTCACCGGCGGTCAGCAGGTACTGATGCAGAGCCAACCTGTGTTCGCGGCGCTCGACGCTGTGTTCCGCACGGTGCGCGAGCTCACCGAGTACACGTGAGCAGGAGCGTCGCGTTCCTCAAGTAGCACTGGGAGCGAGCGGCGTCGTCCTCAGCGTGATGCGGCACCCACCCTTGCGTGGATCAGCCAGCTTCAGCCCCTCCACCACCGCCCCGCCAATGAGTTCGCAGATCCCTTCCGCGAGGCCCAGGTGCAGATCACACACCGTTTCTGGCCGCTCGGCAGCGAGCGCGACGAACGGGCAGCGTTTCAACACGATCTCGTGGAGCGCACCTTTTGCCCGCACCTGCGGCTGAAACCCCAGTCGCTCGGCCTCAATGCGCAGCGTCGCGACCGCGCCACCCGGTTGCGGGGAGACCTGTGCACCTGCGGTCCGACCCGCCTCGCGAGCGCTGAGTCCTGCTTGCACACCTTCCGCCAGCATCCCCGCGAGCGTGCGGTACGCACCCGCTTGGTCGAGTAGTCCCACAGCGACGTACCCGGTGCGCGGACGCCCACGACCGATCACCGGCAATCGCACGCCGCGCACCAGACCGGCGTCCACCATGAGCGCAAGGTGCGCGCGCACCGCAGTGTGATGCATCACCATCGCAGTCGCCAGATCTGCCGCCGTCAACGGCGAAGTGGCACGTTGCACGCGAGCCAGGATGTCGACCCTGCTGGGTGTGCTGAGTGCTTTCGCCCGGAGGAGTTCAGCACCGGGTGAGTGGAACGCTTGTACCGCCATACCGGTGCACTCTCGCACGTTCCACGCCACCCGATCAACCGGTCTCAGTGTCCGGTGAGTTTGCTGGTGTCGACGTTGCCGACAGCGAAGAACCCAAGCGCGCCCTTCCCGGGATTGGCGAACTTGTGGGTGACGAACGGGTAGAGGCCGTCCTCGGCGAAGCTGAACTCGACGAACCCACCTTGTGCGGGTTGCAGATCGAGCACTTGCGACCCGCCATGTGACGCGTCGGGCTGCAGTAGGTATGCACCCTCCTTGAACACCGTGTCGAAGATGGTGCCGACGATGTGGAACGCCGAGTTCTCGTTCGGGCCGTCATCGACCACCCACAGGCGGTAGCGCTGACCCGCCACCACATGGATCGGGGCGAACTTGTACTGAGCGAAGTACCCGTTGAAGACAACGGCGTCGAACTGTTCGTTCATCATCTTCGTGAGATCGCCAGGCGCGCCCTGGGCGCCGAGGTACAACTCGCTCTGGATGACCACGAACTCTTGATCAACCGGTGCCAGGACGGGCGGGTCGACAATGATCGCGCCGTACATCCCGTTGCCGATGTGGTGCAATGCCGGCGCCGTGCCGCAGTGGTACATGAACGCACCCGCGTACTCGGCCTGGAACTCGTACACCAACGATTCACCCGGCTGGATGGTGCGCATCTCATCGCTCCACGCGACCTTGCTGGCGTGGAAGTCGATCGAGTGGCCCATCGAGCCCTTGTTGGTGAGCGTGATGCGGAACGTGTCGCCTACCTTGCCGTGCAGAGTCGGGCCGGGCACTTGACCGTTGAAGCTCCACATCTGCTGGGTGACGCCGGGTGCGACTTCCATGGTGGTCTCGACTGCGTCGAAGGCAATCTCGTGCACCGTTCCTGGGAGAGTCGGGCCCAGTTTCGGGTCGCGACCTGTCCAACCCTCGGGCGGCATGGCCGTCCCGTCGATCTTGGCCGACACATCTGCGGCCGCTGTCGCCGCGGACGCAGCGTCGACCGCACCGGTACCGCCCAGGACATGGACGGCCATCTTCATCCCCGCCTCCTTGTGACCCGCCACGGTGCACCACACTTCAGTGTCGGCAGTGAACGGTCCGATCTGCACGTCGGCCGACTCACCGGTCTTCAACGCTCCGAGGCCGTTCATTCCCATCACCTTGAAGTCGTGGGCCAGGGTGCCGGTGTTCGTGACGTGCAAGGTCACCACCTTGCCTGCAGGTACCTCGATCAACGAGGGCGTCACCGAGATATCCGCCAGGGTGACGTCGAAGTCGACGGCCCCAGTGGCGGCGGGTGCGTCCGCCGATGCGGCGATGCCATCTGACCTACCCGAGGCCATGGCGATTCCGACCACACCCATGATCAGGCCGAGCACCCCGACGACGAAAGTGACCACCCACCAGCCGTCACCCTTGCGTTCCTCCGACATGACATCCTCCGCTTCCCGTTTATTTCGGGTGAATGCAGTTATTATTCGTTGGGCGAGTAGGCAGTGCGTAGGGGCAAAGGTCCCGCACCACCCCCTGGCCATCGCGCTCTACGCTGGTCGCATGCCGATCCATATCCGCGCCGAAGCATCCGACTACGCCAGTGCCGTCCTGGTGCCCGGCGACCCACGTCGCGCCAAGTACATCGCCGAGACCTTCTTCGATCCGGGCGCCCGACAGGTGAACGAAGAGCGCGGCGAGCTGGGTTTCACCGGCACCTACAAGGGCAAGCCGATCAGCGTGCAAGCGGCCGGCATGGGCTGCGCCAGCGCCGCCATCTACTACAGCGAACTCATCCAGTTGGGCGCCACGCGCCTCATCCGCGTCGGTACCGCTGGCGGTCTGGCCGACGGTCTACAGATGGCCGACACCGTGGTCGCGATGAGCGCCACCGCCGATGATCAGATCGTCAGCCAGCTCACCGACGGCGAGGCGCACTCGCCCACCGCCACCTATTCGCTCGTCGAGCGTGCCGTGCAGTTGTCGCGCGAGAAGGGCGCCCGTGTGCACGTCGGCCCGATCGTGTCGTCGGCCATCTTCTACGACCGCCGCGAAGGCATCATGCAGCGTTGGAAGGACCGCGGTCACCTCGCCGTCGAGATGGAGGCGGCAGTGCTGTACACCCTTGGCGCACTGCACAAGATCGAGACGCTGTGCATCGCCACGATCAGCGACCTCATCGCCAGTG
>CAIXHI010000165.1 GCA_903919215.1 uncultured Acidimicrobiaceae bacterium | reverse complement strand
GGCAGCGGCATCGCCGGACGGACTCCGCTCCTCGACCTGCGTGCCGGTCACCGTTGATGGAGCGATCGACGGTGCGCTCTGGGTCTACGCCGAGCAGACGGACGCCTTCGACCGGCAGGCCATCGCCGAGCTGGAGGAGCTGGCAACGCAGCTGGCTCTCGGGCTGCAACGGCTTCGCCGCGCCGGGCAACTCCTGCAGGCGGTGGCCCGACAGTCACTCCTGACGACGGCGATCGACCAGGCGGCCGAGACCTTTGTGGTGACCGATCCAACCCCGGCGATCATCTATGCCAACCCGGCAGCGATCGCAGCGTCGGGCTATTCGCTCGATGAACTCGTTGGTCAGAACCCGAGTCTCTTCAGCAGCGGCCAGCACGATCATGCTTTTTACGTGGGTCTGTGGGCTGATCTGTTGAATGGGCGACCCTGGCACGGGGTGCTGATCAACCGCCGCAAGAACGGTGAGATGTACGAGGAGGACGCCACGATCGCGCCAGTCCACGATGCGGCGGGTACGACGGTGGCCTATGTTGCCGTCAAACACGACCTCTCCATCACGCGCGAACTCGAGGACGCCCTGATCCGCGAGCGCAGCGATCGAGCGGCGGTCCGCCAGATGGTCAGCGGGGTGCAGCCTGGCGAGCTCAAGGCGACTGCTGACTCGTTCTGCGAGGCCGTGGTTGGCCTCGACGGCTTCGATTCGGCGATCGTGCTGCTGACCGATCCGGGCGGCGATCTCATTCCTATCGGGTGCCGGGGACCGACAGCACTGCGCAGAATGGTGGGAGAAGGCACTCGCATTCCGTATCCCGATGGGTTCAACCAGAAGACTGATGTCAGCGCCCTGACGGTCGACGGGGCCACACCGTCGTCGGTGCGCTGGCTGACCCTGGCGATGGTCGAAGCCCTGGTCATCGACGGATTCACCGCTGTCGGCTGTGCCCCGCTCGTGTGGCGCGGCGAGGTCGGCGGCCTCGTCGCCGTTGCCACACGGGTGCCGGTGGGGGTGGAGTGGATGCAGACCCGGCTGGGGATACTGGCTGAGTTCGGGTCGCTCGCCGGTGTGCTGTTCGGAGCGCAGGCCGAACAGCACGAGCAACGTGAGGCGCAGCGGGCGGAGATCCGCGACGTCATCGATGCTCAGCGTTTCCACCCTGTGTTCCAGCCCGTCGTCGACCTGGTAACGGGCAGGGTGCGCGGCTATGAGGCACTCACCCGCTTCGATGGCAACAGCGCCCCCGACCAGTGCTTCGCCAACGCCCACCTGCTGGCGCTCGGTGATGAATTGGAGACCGCGTGTGTAGCAGCCGCTCTTGTTGCCGCTCGTGGCCTCCCCGCCGACGTCTGGCTCAGTGTCAACTTCTCACCCGAGGTGGTGCTCAGCGGGCACGCCGCTCGCACAGTCGCCGACGCGTCGCGGCCGATCGTGATCGAACTCACGGAGCACCTGCCGATCGGCGACTACCCGTTGATGCGCGAGGCCATCCAGGGTTGTACGCCGGCGAGAATCTCGGTCGACGACGCGGGTGCCGGCTTCGCCAGCCTTCGCCACATTCTCGAACTTCAACCCGACATGGTGAAGCTTGACGTCGGCCTGATTCGTGGGATCGATGCGGATCCGGTTCGCCAGGCGCTGGCCAGCGGAATGTGTCACTTTGCCAGGACGACTGGCACGATCCTGATCGCCGAAGGCGTCGAGACCGAGGCCGAGGCCGAAACACTGCGGGGTCTGGGCGTCGAGCTGGCCCAGGGCTATCTGTTCGGGCGGCCTGTCGAAGCACCGGGTGGCGCGATTATGGCGTGACCTGCGTGCGGTGACTGCGCTGGTAGTCGTCGGACTTTTGCGACAGGAGTAGTGGTAATTGTCTCTGTTCATCAGGCACACTTATGTGATGGCTCGCCCTGGACCTCGCTCACGTGTCGGTGGTACCGCGGCTGAGGCCGGTTGCTGATGACCTTCGATCTCGCCACGCTGGTTGCGACCGCGATCCCGCTGTGCTGTCTGACCGCGGTCTGGATGCTGAGCCGTGGCGGGTTGCGGGCGCTGCCGTTGGTGGTGCTTGCGCTTGCCTGGGGTATCGGATCCACCTGGGTGGTCGTCGGCTTCAACGATCGCTGGAACCAGAACTATGGCTTCGCGTCGCTGGTCGTCGTCGGTGCGCCGATCATGGAAGAGATCGCGAAATCGTCGCTGCTGCCGCTGCTCGCATGG
>CAIXHI010000164.1 GCA_903919215.1 uncultured Acidimicrobiaceae bacterium | reverse complement strand
GGTCGGATATCGCGAGTGGTTTCGAGGTGTACCTGCATGGCGGTCGCACGGCCACAGGCATCGATGCCGTGTGGTGGGCCACCGAGGCAGCCCGGCTGGGTGCCGGTGAGATCCTGCTCACCTCGATGGATCGCGATGGAACGAAGGAAGGGTTCGACCTTCCGCTCACTCGGAGCGTCGCCGATGCCGTCGGTGTCCCGATCATTGCCAGCGGTGGTGTGGGCACGCTCCAGCACTTGGTCGACGGTGTCACCGACGGGCATGCGACCGGCGTGCTGGCCGCCAGCATCTTCCACTTCGGTCAACACACCATCGCCGAGGCGAAGGCCGTGATGTCTGCCGCCGGTGTGACTGTGCGGCCCGCGTGAGTATCGCTCTGTTGCGCGTGCCGTTCACGGTGATGGACGGCGGGCTGTCCACCGCGTTGGAGGAACTGGGTGAACGTCCCGCAGGTCTGTTGTGGACCGCGGCAACACTGCTCGATCATCCAGAGATCATCACCGCCGCGCATCGGTTGTACGTGGACGCCGGGGCCGATGTGGTCATCACGTCCAGCTATCAGGCCAGCGTGGCGGGGTTCGTTCGCGCCGGCCTCACGCCCTCCGCCGCCCGCCGGTTGCTCGCCTCCACGACTGCGGTTGCACGTGCCTCTGGGGCGGCGGTGGTTGCGTGCTCTGTCGGGCCGTTCGGTGCGTATCTCGGTGACGGCAGCGAATATCGCGGCGGCTATGCAGCGTCGTGGGACGAAGTGCGCGCGTTTCATCGCGAGCGGCTCGAAGTGCTGGTCGATTCGTCGCCCGATGTCTACGCGATCGAGACCATCCCGACGATGGCCGAGGCAGAGATCGTGGTGGAAGAGTTGCGCGCCCTCACGGACGCGCCGGCGTGGGTGTCATTCACGTGCGCCGATGAGGCACACACGTGTGGCGGTGATGTGTTCGTCGAGGCAGTCGCTCGAATCGCCCCGGGTGTGTCGGCGGTGGGTCTGAACTGCACTGCACCGCGGCTCGTGGATTCGCTGCTGGGTGCTGTGCGCGCGGCCGGGATCGAGTTGCCGTACGTCGTCTACCCGAACCATGGGGCACAGTGGGACGGCGATCACCAGTGTTGGGTCGGCACCGCCGGTGGTCTGGAGATGCCGTCGCTCGTACCCGCATGGCTGGGCCTCGGCGCTGCCCTCATCGGAGGCTGCTGCGGCGTCGGCTCCGCTGGAATCCGCGCGCTGGCCGAGCTTCGCGCCTCGCTCGCATGACCCGCTGATCATGCCAGTAGGTTGCCTGGCATGACTTCGAGAATGCAGTACCGCCGCCTGGGCCGTAGTGGCTTGCAGGTATCCATCCTCTCCTTCGGCAGTTGGGTCACGTTCGACACGCAACTGGGCGATCAGATGGCGATCGAGTGCATGCAGACCGCGTACGACGCCGGCTGCAACTTCTTCGACAACGCCGAGGCCTACGCCGGCGGCAAGTCCGAGGAACAGATGGGTCGTGTGTTCAAGGAACTCGGCTGGGCGCGCAACTCGTACGTGGTCAGCAGCAAGTTCTTCTGGGGTATCAACGGGCGCGTCCCGAACATGCAGAACACGCTGAACCGCAAGTACCTCATGCAGGCCATGGACGGTTCGCTCGAGCGGATGCAACTCGACTTCCTCGACCTGATCTTCTGTCACCGGCCCGACCCGAAGACCCCGATCGAGGAGACGGTGTGGGCGATGAGCGACATCGTGTCGTCCGGGAAAGCGCTCTACTGGGGCACCAGTGAGTGGGCAGCGGACGAGATCCGCGCCGCATGGGAGATCGCCGAGCGGCATCACCTGCACAAGCCGGTCATGGAGCAGCCGCAGTACAACCTGCTCACCCGCGGCAAGGTCGAATGGGAGTACGCCCGCCTGTACGACGAGATCGGCCTCGGCACCACGATCTGGAGTCCGCTGGCTTCCGGTCTGCTCACCGGCAAGTACAAGGACGGTGTCCCCCAGGACAGCCGCGGCGCGTTGGCCGGCTACGAGTGGCTGACCGGGCGGGTCACCGATGCGGCGTCCGTCGCGAAGGTCGAGCTGCTCCGCCCCATCGCCGAAGAACTCGGTTGCACGCTGGCCCAGCTCTCGATCGCCTGGTGCGCAGCCAACCCTCATGTGTCCACGGTGATCACCGGTGCCAGCCGCGCGAGCCAGGTGCTGGAGAACTTCGCGGCGCTCGACGTGTTGCCGCTGCTGACCCCCGACGTCATGGCTCGGATCGACACAGCAGTCTCCTGAGTAGCCTGGTGCGCAATGCGCACTTCGCTCTCCGACCTCCTCGCCACTGGCCGTGTTCTACTCGCCGATGGTGCCACTGGAACCAACTACTTCGCTGCCGGTCTCACCGCCGGTGAGCCGCCGGAGTTCTGGATCGTCGATCACCCCGAGCGGGTGCAGGCGTTGCACCAGCAGTTCGTCGATGCTGGCGCCGACATCATCCTCACCAACACCTTCGGGTGCAACCCGCACCGCTTGAAGCTGCACAAGGCGCAGGACCGTACGTTCGAACTGGCCAAACGCGCTGCAGAGTTGGCGCGTGAGGTCGCCGATGCCTCACCTCGACCTGTCGTGGTAGCAGGCAGCGTCGGCCCGACCGGCGAGTTGTTCCAACCGCTCGGGGCGCTCACGCACGACGCGGCGGTGGCGTCGTTCGCCGAGGAGATCCGTGGGCTCAAGGCCGGTGGCGCCGACGTCGCGTGGATCGAAACAATGTCTGCCGCAGAGGAAGTGCACGCCGCGGCCACCGCGGCAATCCAGGAGGGTATGCCCTACGTCGTGACCTGTTCGTTCGACACAGCGGGTCGCACGATGATGGGTCTGCTGCCAGCGAACTTCGACGCGCTGTTCACCGATGAACCACAGGCCCCGCTGGCCGTCGGCGCCAACTGCGGTGTCGGCGCATCCGACATCCTTGTCACGCTGCTGGAGATGGGCACCACCTCGCAGCGCGCGCTCGTCAGCAAGGGGAACTGCGGGGTACCGCAGTTCCACGGCACCGAAATCGTGTACAGCGGCACCCCCGACCTGATGGGGAAGTACGCCGCGCTGGCCGTCGATGCCGGGGCGCGGATCGTCGGCGGGTGCTGTGGCACCACCCCCGAACACCTCGCCTCGATGCGGGCCGCGATCGATGCGCATCCGACCGCTGGCGACAAGCCCACCATCGACATGATTGTCTCCGCGATCGGGCCGCTGACGAACTCTGCGCCCAGCGAAGTCGTTACCGATCGCCAGACGCGTCGCCAGCGCGGCTGACGCTCCGATCACCATGAGTTCGCTGATCGACGCGCTCGCGCCCGGCGCGGCTGGCACGATGACCCTCGACGAGTTCGCCCGTTGGACGGTCGCGGTGCTGGCTCCGCACGGGTTCGAGCCCGGCAACGCACTGGCCCTCATCGGCGTGTGCCGCGATGAGTTGATGTTCGGCATCGAGTCGGCGGTGTCCGCCCAGTGGGGAGCGGCATTCGACATTTCCAGCCTGGCCGGCATGGTGTTCCTCGGTGCGTCGGGTATGGCGGCGGCAGCGCATCATGCGCCCGGACTCGACGGCCGCCGCCGCTATGTCATCGTGGTGATGCCACACATCGGTGTCGCCGTGGACGGCTCGGTGGGGTTCGTGTTACGTGATGGCCAGCACCACGAGTCCACAGCGTGTGGTGCACTCGTCGGTCTGCAACAGGAACTGGCAACAGGGTCGCGTCGAGACGAGATCGATCACGACGACCTGGAGATGAGCCTGCTGCGTCGCGACGTCGTCGCCGACGTGGGGTCGGGTGAGGCGCCCGATCTGGTGACGCTCACCGACCTCGTGCGCCGGTTGGCATCCGAGGAGATGGCGCGGCTCGCGGACGGCCTGGTTCGAGACGCGGACGCCGATGTCGCGATGTTCTCGGGTGTCGTGGTGCACCATCACGATGAGGATCGCGTGCATGTCGTCGATGCCTGGGTGGCGCTGCGCGACGACGCCGTGCGCCGAGTGTTGAGCCGCTGACGGGTGAGGTGTTAGGGGGTCAGCCAGGCCCCGAGGATGGCCACCGAGGTGGGAATCTGATCAGCGACCGGAGCATCGGTGACATTCGTCTGCACTGTGTAGACGGCATCGTTGACGAGCGCGAACACGGTGGAGTCTGGGCCGAGTGTGGCCGCCGGGACATTCGCGTCAGCGAGCGGGGTGGTGGTGCCCACCGACGCGACGAAGTCGTGGAAGTTGGTCTGGTCGACCGGGTCGGTGAGCAGGCCCAGCGTGACCACCCGCGTCTGATCGTTGAGTCCTCGGAACTCGCAGGTGCCGGTGGCGATGACCGTGCCGTCGGCAAGGGGGATGCCGGCCAACGTCGACAGTTGTGCCGGGGACGGCATGCTCGAGCAGTCGGGCATGAACGTGGTGGTGGGGCCGAACGAGTAGTCGGGGGTGCCGAGCGTGCCACTCGAACTGTTGGGGGTGCTCTCCTTCAAGCTGTCGTCGGAGCACCCGGCGACGAGCAACAGCCCGGCGACCGAGGCGAAGACGGCGAGGGTGATGGCACAGCGATGACGCACAGTGGTTCCTTTCCCGACCCGTTGGGGCCACGACACCATCGACGGTACCCTGCCCGCCGTGGCCTTGGACGACCAAAAACTCCCGATCAAGATGCTCAACGACAGGGTGCTCGTTCGCATCCCGGAGAAGGACGGCGAGCGGCGCACGACCGGCGGCATTCTGATTCCGGCCACGGCGCAGATCTCGAAGCGGCTCGTGTGGGCCGAAGTCATGGCCCTCGGCCAGAACGTGCGCACCGCTGAGGTGGGCGATCAGGTGTTGTTCAGTCCCGAGGATCGCTACGAGGTGGAGGTCGGGGGTACCGACTACATCATGCTGCGCGAGCGCGATATCCATGCCGTGGCGGCCAGCCGCATCGAGTCGAGCACTGGCCTGTATCTGTAGAACAGCAATGTATGGGGCGCCCGCCGAGCGTCGCTCCTAGGCTGTCCGGCATGCCCGACGCCGTGTCGACCCTCGCCACCCCCGAGCAGCTCGCTGCCGTCAAGTACGACGCCAGCGGCCTGGTCCCCGTCATCGCCCAGGACGTGCATACCAAGTCCGTGCTGATGATGGCGTACATGAATGCCGAGACACTGGCGATGACGCTCGCTGAAGGTCGCATGGTCTATTGGAGTCGCAGCCGCCAAGAGGTGTGGCGCAAGGGCGACACCAGCGGTGACCGACAGTTCGTACGCGCCGGCTACTACGACTGCGATGGCGACACGCTGTTGTTCTTGGTGGAGCAAGAGGGCAACGGCGCGTGCCACACCGGCGAGTATTCATGCTTCTACCGCGCCTTCGGCGCCAGCGCATGAATCGGTTCGCCGTCCGTCCCAGCCGCGAAGAGTTCCACGCGCTGGCCGCGGAACATACTGTCGTGCCGCTCTGGACCGAGGTGCTGGCCGACCTCGAGACGCCGGTGTCCGCGTTCCTCAAGCTGGTGGGCGAGGGCGAAGGGTTCCTGCTGGAGTCGGTGGAGCATGGCGAGCGCTGGTCGCGCTACAGCTTCGTGGGTCACGACCCTGTCGCGACCTTCGAGTTGCGCGACGGCACGATCACCAAACGTGGGCAACGGCTCACACCCGATATCCCGCTCGACAAGGGGATGTTGGCCCTGCTCGACGCTGTGATCGCCGCCTACCGCGGGCCCATCATCCCGGATCTGCCTCCGTTGCAGGGCGGCATCATGGGGTTCCTCGGCTACGACATCGTCCGTGAGGTCGAGCATCTGCCGAACATGCCGCACGACGATCGCAACCTGCCCGACGCGGTGATGAGCATCATCGGATCGCTCGTCGCGTTCGACCACTGGCGCCAACGGATGTACCTCATCGAGAGCGTTCCCGTGCTCGACATGGACGCTGAGGGTGTGGACCGCGAGTACGACCTGGCGTGCGAACGTGTGCAAGCCACGTTCGACAAGCTCGGGCTACCGCTCACGATGCCGCTCGTCGAGCCGCCGGTCGCAGGTCAAGTGCCGCCCACAGTGCGCAGCTCGATGGCTGACGGCATGTATCAGCAGGCCGTCGAAGTCGCGAAAGAACACATCGTTGCTGGCGACATCTTCCAGGTCGTGCTGTCCCAGCGTTACGACATCGATCTGCAAGCCGATCCGTTCGACTTCTATCGCGTGTTGCGGCAGGTGAACCCCAGCCCGTACATGTACTTCTTGCGCTATGACGACATCACCATCGCTGGCAGTTCACCCGAGCCACTGGTGCAGGTGCTGGGTCGCAAGGTGGTCAGCCGTCCCATCGCCGGGACACGCCGTCGTGGGGCGGATGACGAGGACGACCGCCGTATGGCTGGCGAGTTGAAGGAGAACCCGAAGGAGGTCGCCGAGCACATCATGCTCGTCGACCTTGCTCGCAACGACGTGGGCCGCGTCGCCAACTTCGGCACCGTGCACGTCGACGAGTTGATGACACTCGAGCGCTATAGCCACGTGATGCACCTCACCTCGCAGGTCAGCGGTGAGCTGCTGGAGGGTAAGACGCCGATCGACGTCTTGCGTGCCACCTTGCCTGCGGGCACGGTCAGCGGTGCGCCGAAGGTGCGCGCGATGGAGATCATCGACGAGCTCGAGCCGGTCAAGCGCGGCCCGTATGCGGGTGTCGTCGGCTACGTCGACTTCAGTGGCAACCTCGACACAGCGATTGCGATCCGCACAATGTTCGTGGGCGCACATGGCGCGTCGTTCCAGGCTGGTGCAGGCATCGTCGCCGATTCGGTGCCCGCGGATGAGGATCTCGAATGCCGCAACAAGGCGGCAGCGCTGTTGGCGGCGGTGCCTGCGGCCCGGCGAATGACCGAGCAGCGCCGACTCAGCTGAGCAGGCCCACCAACAGCAGTACGGTGCCAAGTGCCCCGGCGGCGATCATGCCGGGTACGGCGAGCGCAATCAGCTTGGGGACCGTGGTGATCGCCTTGACGGCTGCCGTCAGCGCCGGGAACTCCTTGCTGCGCTGCTCAAGGTCGGAGCGGAGCGAGCTGAGGCTCTTGGCTGTCATGGCGACGGGCTGGCCGCTGTCGTAGTCGAACAATACGTCTGCGGAACTGTTGGCGCCGCCCCTGAACGCGCGAACTTCGTCGAGCAGCCGAGGAGCATGGTGCGCGGTGCGTCGCACTCGGAAGGTGGCGATGGTGGCGGCCAATGCCGGGCCGAATGCGAGCAGCCCGCCGACCACGAACCAACCCGTGCTGCCGCTGCCGAACACCCACACACCGGTGGCGAACGTGGCGGCGCCGATGGCGATGGCGATCATGGCGATACCAGCGGCGAGGCTGGTGAGTCGGCGAAGGGTGAACTGCAGGCCATCGCTGGCCCGACGGGCGACGAGATCCGAATCCATGTCCCACAGTGTGCCAGTCGCTGGTGAACGCCGCAGACTGTTCCGGTGAAAGGGTCGTGTATGTGGTTCTGTGAGTATCCGAGAGATGTCGTCCAGGTGAGTGGCCCCGACGCGGCCACGTATCTGCAGTCGCAGGTGTCGCAGGAGTTGCGACCGCTGCAGATCGCCTCGTCGGCGTGGACGTTCGTGTTGCAGCCCACCGGCAAGGTCGACGTGCTCGCACGGGTGCGGCGCACTGCCGACGACACGTTCGTGCTCGACACCGACGCCGGCTTCGGCGACGTGATGGTGGCCCGTCTCAACCGGTTCAAGATCCGCGTGAAGGCCGAGATCGAGGTGCTGCCGTGGACGTGCATCGCCGTCCGTGGCGAAGGCGCGTCCGAGGTCGAGGGTCTGGCGTCGTGGGGTGGGGGAGTCGACGTGCTCGGGCCCGCTCCGCAGCCACCCGCCGACGCCGAACCTGCTGAGTACGAACAGTTGCTCGCCGCTCGCATCGACGCTGTCTGGCCGCAGATGGGTGCCGAAATCGTGCCCGGTGAGACGATCCCTGCCGAGACCGGCATCACCGACATCGCCGTCAGCTTCACCAAGGGCTGTTACCCGGGTCAG
The DNA here is from genome assembly GCA_903919215.1 of uncultured Acidimicrobiaceae bacterium. GTDB lineage: Bacteria > Actinomycetota > Acidimicrobiia > Acidimicrobiales > Ilumatobacteraceae > UBA668. Next base: position 361 of record CAIXHI010000164.1, on the reverse strand, counting down.
GAACTGGTCGAGCGGATGGAGAGCCGCGGCGCCACCGCACCCAGGTTGCTGCAGCGCGTCCGCGTGTCCGACGGTGTCGGCACCGTCACCTCGTCGCACGGCGAGTTCGCGCTCGCGTACGTCAAGCGCAGCGACCTCCACAGCTGACCGCCGCACGGGCTGCAGCGCGCCCCCACCCGGCCCGCTTTCTCGTGGGCGCGATTCGTGCCGTAGCTGTCGTATGGGCGCGATTCGTGCCGGTTGTGCGCAATTTCCGCGCCCGTGGGAGCTGCGCCGGACACCAATGACATGAATCGCGCCCGACCTGGGGGGCGGGAATCGCGCCCGACCTGGGGGGCGGGAATCGCGCCCAACCTGGGGG
>CAIXHI010000163.1 GCA_903919215.1 uncultured Acidimicrobiaceae bacterium | reverse complement strand
TCCCGCCAACACTGCACCCGACACCGAGAAGAACGGGAAGTGTGCAGTGCGCGGGAACAAGTCGTACCCGAGAAACAGGTTGGCACCGTAGTAGGTGAAGAAGATCTGGACGATCACCGGCGTGCCTCGGAAGAACCACACGTACGCGCCGGACATGAACCGCAGGATCCTGAACTTGGACATCTGCATCAGCGCCGAGATCAGCCCGAACAGCACCCCGAAGAACTGGGCGACGACGGAGATTCCCAACGTGAGATAGAGCGCGTCACGGGTGACGCCGTCCGGGGGCAGGATGTGGTCGAAGAAGACCGACCAGTCGAACTTCACCGCTGCGATCACAGCAGCGTCACTTCGTCAAGGCCGTGGTCGCCATTTCCCACTTGGTCAGGATCTTCAGCATGGCGCCGTCGGCGTACATCGCGTCGATCGCGCCCTGGACCTTGGCCTTGAGCGGGTCGTCCTTGCGGATGGCGATGCCGACGGTGATCGGGTTGATGGCTTCGCCACCGAATGCGAACTCGTCGGGCGTGGTCTTCACGTAGTAGGCCACCACGGGGGCGTCACCGAAGTAGGCGTCCACCTTGTTGGTGCGCAGCGCGTTCGCCGCGTCGGTGTCCTTCGGGAAGATCTTGATGTCGATGGCCTTCTTGCCAGCGGCGACGAACTCGTCGGACTTGGTGGTGAGGAAGTCGGCGTTGGAGGTGCCGACCTCGACCGAGACGGTCTTGCCAGCGATGTCGTCGAGCGACTTGATGCCGGCGGGGTTGCCCTTCTGCACCATGAACGACTGACCGACGCTGATGTAGTCGACGAAGTCGACCTGCTTGGCTCGCTCTTCAGTGTCGTTCATCCCCGAGATGATGGCGTCGCACTTCTTGCCGACGAGTGCCGGGATGATGCCGTCGAAGCCGGTGTTGACGAAGTCGGCCTTGAGGCCCAAGCGGGTGGCCACTTCCTGGCCGATTTCGATGTCGCTGCCGACGGGCGTGGTGCCGTCGTAGAACTCCTCGGGCGGGTAGCTGATGTCGCTGCAGAACAGCAACGTTCCGCCTGAGCTGTCGGAGGACTTCTTGTCGTCACCACAGCTCGCGAGGAGCATGGCGCCGGTGGCTGCGAGAAGAGCCAGGTGTCGGGTACGCATGTGAGTGCTTCTTTCTGTGTCGCTGGGGCGACATGTGGAGTTGCGGCACGTTAGCGAACTTGGAAGGGCCGGGCGTAGATGTGATCAGTGGGTCGCATGAACGTCCTGTACGGTCGATCCTCGTGGGAGATCCTGTCGACATCACAGCACCGATGCAGGGAACGATCGTGGCGGTCGATTCGCGGCTCGGCGATCAGGTGCGAACGGGTCAGCAACTGATGCTCATCGAGTCGATGAAGATGCACCATGCCATCGAGGCCACGTGTGACGGTGTGGTGGTGGAGTTGCTCGTCACCGTCGGCGACACAGTGGGTGAGCATGCGTGCGTGGCTCGCATGCGGCCCGGTCAGGTCACTGTTCCCGAGGCTGCGGCCATCGCACAGGACAACCCGACTCACATCCGCGCGGACCTCGCTGAGGCGTTGGCGCGCCACGAGGTGGGTCTCGACCAGTCGCGTCCGGAGGCAGTCGCCAAGCGCCGTTCCACCGGTCGACGTACCGCTCGCGAGAACGTGAACGACTTGCTCGACGAGGGCTCGTTCGTGGAATACGGCCCGGTCGTCATTGCTCCACAGCGGCGGCGACACTCGCTCGACGATCTCATCGCCCGCACTCCAGCTGACGGCATGGTGGGTGGTTTGGGCAAGGTGGGCGGATATCCGGTGGTCGCGATGAGTTACGACTACACCGTGCTCGCCGGCACCCAGGGCGGCCAGAACCACCGCAAGAAGGATCGCCTGTTCGAACTCGCGGAGCAGATGCGTCTGCCGGTGGTGTTCTTCACCGAAGGTGGGGGAGGGCGACCTGGCGACACCGACACGATGGGGGTGACCGGCCTCGACTGTTTGGCGTTCATGTACTTCGCCCAGTTGTCGGGTCTGGTGCCGTTAGTGGGCATCAACGCCGGCTACTGCTTCGCCGGCAACGCCGCCATCCTCGGGTGTTGCGATGTGGTCATCGCCACTGCTGACAGCAACATCGGCATGGGCGGGCCGGCGATGATCGAGGGCGGTGGCCTCGGTGTGTTCGAGCCCACGGAGATCGGGCCGATGTCGGTGCAGACCGTGAACGGTGTCGTCGACATCGCTGTCGCCGACGAGGCCGAGGCCGTGGTCGCCGCCAAGCAGTACCTGAGCTACTTCACCAATCGCGAGCAGTCGGACTGGGTGTGCGCCGATCAGCGCGAGCTTCGCCATGTGATTCCCGAAGACCGTAAACGGGCGTACGACGTGCATGCCGTGATCCAGCGACTGTTCGACAGCGGCAGCGTGCTGGAACTTCGTCGCGAGTTCGGTCTCGGGATGGTCACTGCGTTCGCCCGAGTGGAAGGCCGACCCGTCGGTGTGGTGGCCAACAACCCCGGTCACCTCGCGGGGGCGATCGACAGCGATGGCGCCGACAAGGCCGCACGCTTCCTGCAACTCTGCGACGCGTTCGACATCCCGATCGTCACCCTGGTCGACACACCCGGGATGATGGTCGGCCCCGAGGTGGAGAAGTCGGCGCTCGTGCGTCATTGCACGCGTTTGTTCGTCACCGGCGCCAATGTCAGCGTGCCGATCGTCAGCATCGTGCTGCGCAAGAGCTATGGCCTCGGCGCCCAGGCGATGATGGGTGGCAGCTTGAAGGCCCCGTTGGCGTGTGTTGCCTGGCCGACCGGCGAGTTCGGCGGGATGGGCCTGGAGGGCGCCGTGCGGCTGGGCTACCGCAACGAGTTAGCAGCCATCGCCGACCCTGACGAACGCGAGAGCACGTTCCAGCAGATGGTCGACAAGATGTATCAGGTGGGCAAGGCGGTCAACATCGCCAGCCACTACGAGATCGATGATGTCATCGATCCAGTTGATTCGCGTCGCTGGATCTCAGCAATCCTGCAGGCAGTCCCCGCTCCTCCCGCACGCACCGGGAAAAAGCGGGCCAACATCGACACCTGGTAGAAAGCATCATGCGCATTGATGAAGTCGAGCTGCGGCTCGTCGAGCTCCCGTATCGGACGCCCTTCAAGACGTCGTTCTCCTCGGAGGAGGGCAAGGTGGCGATCATCGTCACCGTCCGTTCGCAAGGTGTGGAGGGATACGGCGAAGGCACCATGGACCCGTTCCCGTTCTACCGCGAGGAGTGCACGGTGGGTGCCTGGCACCTGCTGCAGCACGCCTTCGCCCCGGATCTGCTGCAGCACGGCTGCGAGCATCCTTCGGAGCTCGGCGCCCGGTGGGCACGTTGGCGTGGCAACCCCATGGCGAAGTCCGCACTCGAAGCTGCCGTGTGGGACTGCTATGCGCGCCAACTTGGTGTGCCGCTGCGCACGCTGCTGGGTGGCGACCGCACCGAGATTCCTGTCGGCGCGAGTCTGGGGATGAGCTCCATCCCCGAGACCGTGGAGAACGTGGCCCGCCACGTCGCGCAGGGATACAAGCGAGTGAAGCTGAAGATCGAGCCGGGCTGGGACGTGGAACTGCTGTCGGCCGTCCGTGCCGACTTCCCCGACATCGAGCTCACGGTGGATGCCAACTCGGCCTACACGCTCGCCGATGTCGACACGCTGCGTGCCATCGACGAGTTCGGGCTGCACTACATCGAACAGCCATTGCACTGGGACGACATGGTCGAGCATGCGCAACTGGCGACGATGATCCGCACCGAACTGTGCCTCGACGAGACACTCACTTCGCCCGTTCGCGTGCGGGACGCGCTCGACATGAAGGCGTGTTCCGTGGTCAACGTCAAGGTCGCCCGCGTCGGTGGGGTGCAGTCCGTCCGTGAGATCCACGAGCTGTGCGTCAGCCGCAACGTTCCGATGTGGTGCGGCGGCATGTTGGAGACCGGCGTCGGCCGGTCCCTCAACATCCATCTGGCCACCATGCCCGGGTTCGTGTTCCCCGGCGACACGGCGTCGGCCAGCCGTACGTATGCGCGCGACATCGTCGAGCAGCGTCTCGAGGCCACCAACGGCATCATGCCCGTACCGGAGGGTGCCGGTACCGGCGTCACGCTCGACCGTCCGTTCCTCGACGAGGTCACTACCAAGACCGAGGTCGTGCGCGCGTGACCATCGAGTTCCGCGTGCTGCGCACCGCCGACGAGGTGTCCGAACTGCCCGTGTTCGAAGACCGCATCTGGGGTGGCGAGGACGAGCGCGTCTCGGTCAACATGATGGTGGCCTGCATCGACGAGGGTGGAATGGCGCTGGGTGCGTACGACGCAGACCGGCTGGTCGGCTCGGCGTTCGGGTTTCGCACCTACGACGCTCGCATACTGCACTCGCACTACATCGCTGTCGACCCCGAGTACCGCCGTTCCGGGCTCGGCGAGCAGTTGAAGCGTCGGCAGGCCGAGTGGTGTAGCGACAACGGTGTCACGGCCATGCGCTGGACGTTCGATCCGTTGCAGCTCACCAACGCGCACCTCAACCTCAACAAGCTCGGTGCACTGGGTGTCTCGTACCACGTGAACCACTACGGGTCGCTGGGCGGCATCAACGGTTCGCTGCCTTCGGACCGCCTCACGGTGCAGTGGGAGCTCGAGAGACCCCGTCCGTTGTTCGGCGAGCAGTTCGTTCTCACCGTGCCCCCGGTGTCACCCGAGCAGATCGCCGCGTCTGCGCCGGAGGCGCTCACGGCACGGCTTGCGATCCGTGACGCGATGGGACCGCACCTTTCCGAAGGCTGGAGGGTCTCCGCAGTCGATCGCCACGAACGCACGTACACGCTGTCGCGCTGAGCGGCGTGGCAGACTCGCTGGTCGTGACTACGGGCCAGCTGATCGTCGTTGGCTTGGCAGTCGCTGTGGCGGCGTTCGTACAGGTCATCGCCGGCTTCGGCTTCGGTCTGCTGTCGATGCCGATCATGACCCTCGCCATCCCGGTGGAGAAGGCGGTCGTGGTCAGCACGCTCTTGAGCGCCATCACCACCAGCTGGCAATCGTGGTTCATGCGCAAGGACGCCGATCGGGCGCTGGTGAAACGATTGACGTTCAGCGCCTATCTCGGCATGCCACTAGGGATCGTGGTGCTGGAGGTGGTCGCTGACGGCACGTTGAAGATCGTGCTCGGGGCGGC
>CAIXHI010000162.1 GCA_903919215.1 uncultured Acidimicrobiaceae bacterium | reverse complement strand
GCCCGTCATCCCGCCGGTCGGTCTGCCCGCAACCGGAGCGAGCACCGATGGTCTCGTCTGGATCGCATTGGCGATGCTCGCTGCTGGAGCGGTGCTCGTCACCGCCCAGCGACGCACCAACCGGGTTCGGTAACCCATTCCCTCTGTTCGTGTCGCGGCCCCACCACCATCACTGGTGCTCGGGACGCGACACGAGCGGTTGGGGGAGCAGCGACGGTGAGCAGCGACTCGGGGTCGACTACTCCCTACGACGCGCGCTGTGCCCACGGCCCGAATGTCGTCTACGACTTTGTGCTGCCCAATCTGGTGGGCATGACAGTGCAGCAGGTGGAGGCGCTCAGCGACCCGGAGCAGCCCGATGCCTATTGCCCGCAGAAATGGCGGCACATCTTGCAGGCCGACGTAGTTGCCTGGGTCTGCACCACCGATGCGGCCCTGATCGATCTCGTAGCCGCCCAAGGCGTTGAGGTCGGCACGATCGTCCCAGCCGGGGTGGCGTCGATGCATCTCACCCTCTACCGCAACTGCTGAAGCCGGTCTAGGCGCCGCCACCGCGCAATCGTGTGGACGGTAGCCGGCAGGGAAGCGCCTCGACCATCAAGTCGAAGAGATCGCGAACCTTGCGCTTTTGCCATGCGGAGTGCCACAGAACCAGGATTAGTCTAACGCTTGCGTCACTTATCTAGTACGTTCACAGCAGCACGCCAGGCCGAGGGGGAGTCCGTCATGTCCGACTACAAGTTCCTACAGTACGAGACACACGATGATGGGGCCATCGTGCGCATCCTGCTCGACCGGCCGGGTGCGCGCAACGCCCAGAACCGCGGGCTGCTGGTCGAGCTAGACGAGGCGTTCATGCGCGCCGAGGCCGACGACACCTGCCGGGTGGTCATCCTCGGTGGCACTGGCACGATGTTCTCCTCGGGGCACGACATGGGCTCCAAGGACGCAATGGACGACTACGCCAACCATCCGTCGATGAAGATCAATGGCGGCACGCGGCAGGGTGCCGAGAAGTTGATGCTGCAGGAGTGGCACTACTACTTCCAGAACACGCTGCGTTGGCGCAACCTGCGCAAGATCACGATCGCCCAGGTGCACGGCCCGGTGTACGCCGCCGGTCTGATGTTGATGTGGTCGTGCGACCTGATCATCGGCGCCGACGACGTCGTGTTTGCCGACGTGGTGGGCACCCGGCTGGGAATGTGCGGGCTCGAGTACTTCGCCCACCCGTGGGAGTTCGGTGCCCGCAAGACCAAGGAACTGCTGCTCACCGGCGACAGCATCGACGTCCACGAGGCACACAGCCTGGGCATGGTGTCGAAAGTCTTCCCGCGTGCCGAGCTGGAGACCAAGACGCTCGACTTCGCCCGCCGCATCGCCACGCTGCCCACCGCGACCGCCTTGATGATCAAGGAGTCGGTGAACCAGACGCAGGACAACCAGGGGTTCTTCAACAGCCTGCAGGCCTGCTTCACGTTGCACCAGCTGAACCACTCGCACTGGGCCGTGGTCCACGAGGACGGCTTCCCGGCAGCGCGACCTGAGGACGGCATCACTGCCTGGAAGGACGCACTTCCGGTCGTGCCTGCCGAGAAGACCACCGTCCGAGCAACCACACCGTCCTGACCACATTCGACACGACTCACCACACGAAGATTTGGGGAACACCATGACTGACATTTTCAGCATGACCGGGGACATCGATCCCGTCGCTGCGGCACACCCGCAACCACTGATGAAGATGATGCGTGATGCCGCGCCGATCATCGATATGGGTCCGGAGGCAATGGTCCTGGTCGGGGGTGACGAGGACATCCGCTTCGTGCTCGGGCACCCGGAGATCTTCTCGTCAGGTATCGACGCGGTGAACATCGGGCAGATCCGCCCGCTCATCCCGCTGCAGATCGACCCGCCGCGGCACAAGAACTTCCGCAAGCTGCTCGACCCGATCTTTGCTCCTAAGCAGATCGCGCTCCTCGAGCCCGCCACCCGTGCCTTGGTCCGCGAGCTCCTCGTCGGGCTGCCGGAGAAGAACGGGTGCAACTTCCACACCGAGATGGCCGAACGTCTGCCGACGATTGTGTTCCTGCAATTGCTCGGGCTCCCGGTGTCGCGTGCGGCGGAGTTCATCGAACTGAAGAACGGCATCCTGCGTCCGCCCACGCACTCCATCGAGGCACGCAACGCAGCCACCGCCGCGACGGGTCAGAAGATCTACGCCGTGCTGCAGGAGGTCATCGACGAGCGCGCCGTCGAGCCGAAGGAAGACTTCATCTCGATGTTCCTCGCCGCGGAAGTCGATGGTCAGCGGCTCACGCAGGAAGACGTGCTCGACATCGGGTATCTGTTCTTCCTCGCCGGGCTCGACACCGTCACGGCATCGCTGGACTGCATGATCGCGTTCCTGGCCGAGCACCCAGAGCACCGCCAGCAGATCGTCGACGATCCGTCGCTGATCCCCCACGCAGTGGAGGAGCTCCTGCGCTGGGAGTCGCCCGTGCAGGGGGTCGTGCGCATCACGACGCAGGAAACCGAGGTGTCCGGTTGCCCGATCGCGGCGAACCGTGTCGTGTCCGTCATGCTCGGTTCGGCGAACACCGACGAGCGTACGTGGGACGGGGCCGACGAGATTCGCTTCGACCGCGAGGCGAACAAGCACATCGCCTTCGGTGGCGGCGTGCACCGCTGCCTCGGATCACACCTCGCCCGGATGGAGCTGAGGGTGGCGATGGAGGAGTGGCACGCGGCGATCCCGAACTACAGCCTGGTCGAGGGGAACGTGCTGCTGTACTCGCAGGGCCTGCGCGCCATCGACAACCTCGAACTGGTGTGGTGAACCGGCAGGAACCGGTATTGCCGCCATTCGTGCCGACGGCGCCGGCGCTCATCGAGCACGTCGCCCGGCACTTCGGCGACCACGCGCTGGCGGTGCTCGGCGACGCCAGGCTCACCTATGCGGACGCCGCCGACAGATCTGCACTCATGGCGAAGGCATTGCTCGCGTCCGGCGTCGGCAAGGGGACACGAGTGGGTGTCCTCGCCCCGAATGGACCCGACTGGATCATCGCCTGGCTGGCGGTCGTGCGCATTGGCGCGATCGCCACCCTGCTGAACACGTACCACAAGGCCGCCGAACTCGGGCACGTGCTGCGGCACGCCGACGTGCAGGTGCTGCTCGCCGCCGACGCGCACCTCGCAGCTGACCACCTGGCACGCCTTGAGGCGGCGGTACCCGACCTTGCGGCGCAACCCAACGGGGCGATCCGCAGCACAACCCACCCCTCGCTGCGCGCGGTGTGGACGTGGGGCGGCGCCCCCACTCGTCCGTGGGCAGGGCACCGTGACGAACTTCTGGTGTTGGCGGCAGATGTGCCCGACGAGATGTTCGCCGCAGCGCAGCGCGAGGTCACTCCGGCGGACGAGATGATGATCATCCACACGTCAGGTAGCACGTCTGCCCCGAAGGGTGTCGTGCACGGCCACGGGCCGACCATCCGCCACGCATACAACCTCGCGACCCTGAGGGCACTGGCGCCCGACGACGTGCTGTACGGCTCGATGCCGCTGTTCTGGGTCGGTGGCGTCGGCTACACATTCATGGCGGCGATGATGGTCGGCGCGACCGTGGTGTACGAGGACCGCTTCGAGCCGGAGGCAACGCTGCGGTTGCTCGAACGCGAGCGTGTGACACAGATCCTCGGATGGCCGCACCTGGCCAAGGCGTTGGCCGAGCATCCCACGTGCGGTGAGCGCGACCTGTCCGCCCTGCGTTCGCCGGTGCTGGACGGAGCCAATCAGCCAGCCGGCCTGGCGACCTCCACGCTCGGCTCTCTGGGAATGACCGAAACCTTCGGTCCCCACACCTATGGAGCTCGCCCGGAGGACCCGGCCGACATACCCGGCTCGTTCGGTCGCCCGGTGCCGGGCGTCGAGCACAAGATCATCGACGCGATCACGGGCGAGGACCTGCCTGCTGGGAGCTCCGGTGAGATCTGCGTGCGCGGCTACTCGCTGATGTTGGGCTTCTACAAGGTGGAGCGCAGCCAGGTTTTCACCGCCGACGGCTGGTACCGCACGGGTGATGCCGGCTGGTTCGACGAGCACGGGCACCTGCATTTCGTTGGCCGTCTGGGGGATGCGATCAAGACCTCGGGGATGAACGTCACCCCCAGAGATGTGGAGATCGCGCTCGAGGAACTGCCGGAGGTGGTGGCTGCGTTCGTCACCGGCACTCCGTCCGAGCGGGGTGAGGACGTCGTCGCCGGTGTCGTCATCCGACCCGGCGCGAACGTCGACGCAGCGTCATTGCGCGCGGCGGTCAAGGACCGTATCGCCAGCTACAAGGTGCCCCGGCACATCACCCTGTTCACCAGCCAGGCAGAACTACCGATGCTCGACTCGGGCAAGATCGACCGACGCCGGGTGAACGAGGCGATCCGCACGGACTACGAACCGCACCCCCACGGCGGCGCCTGAGCAGGCAGCTGCTGACCGTCGACGAGGTTCGCAAGAACCCCTGTTCTCTAACACTCATGTCATGTATAGTCATCACACGAAGTGACCCGATCACCAAAGGGAAGAGAGTCGCCATGCCGTCAAGAAGCCTCGGTTATCCCGTGTTCGACGTGGACAACCACATGTACGAAACACCCGCTGCTCTGACCAAGTACATCGACCCGAGGTTCAAAGGCGTCATCGATTACGTCGACGTCGAGGGCCGAACCAAGATCTCGGTCAAGGGCGCGATCAGCGAGTACATCCCGAACCCGACGTTCGAGAAGGTCGCGGCTCCCGGTGCCCAGGAGGAGTACTTCCGCAACGGCAATCCGGAGGGCAAGTCCCGCCGCGAGATTCTCGGCAAGGCAATGGTTGCTCCGCCGGCATTCCGGGAGCCGGGCCCGCGTATCGAACTGATGGATCAGCAGGGCATTGACCGTGCGCTGATGTGGCCCACGCTGGCCAGTCTCGTCGAGGAGCGTCTGCGTGACGACCCCGAGGCCATCCACGCGATCGTCACCGCGCTCAACCGCTGGATGTACGAACAGTGGACATTCAACTTCGAGGACCGCATCTTCCCGACGCCGGTGATCACGCTGCCGATTCTCGACAAGGCGCTCGCCGAACTGGAGTGGGTGCTCGAGCGCGGCGCCAAAGTCATCCTCGTTCGTCCCGCCCCGGTGCCCGGCATCAATGGGATGCGTTCGTTCGCGCTACCCGAGTTCGATCCCTTCTGGGAGCGCGTTGAGGCGGCCGACATCCTCGTCGGCATGCACGCCAGCGACAGCGGCTACCAGCGGTACCAGAATGACTGGGAGGGTGTCACGGACGAAATGAAGCCGTTCGTGGGCCAGTCCGGTTTCGGTGCGATCGTCGGCCACATGAGCCGCCCGGTCGTCGACACGGTGGCTTCGGCCATCGGCCACGGCATGTGCTCGCGTTTCCCGAAGTTGAAAATTGCACTCGTGGAGAACGGCTCGGGCTGGGTGCGTGGGCTGTTGGAGACCATGGAATACGCACACAGCATGGCGCCCAACTCGTTCGACGAGCACCCGGTGGAGGTGTTCAAGCGGAACATCTACGTGCACCCGTTCCACGAGGAGAACCCCAAGGCGCTCGCGGAGCTCGTCGGCATCGACCACGTGCTGTTCGGCTCGGACTACCCGCACCCGGAGGGCCTCGCTGACCCGATCACGTTCGTCGACGACCTGGTCGGTATCGACAGCGTGGGAGTCGCCAAGATCATGGGCGGCAACCTCGCACGTCTGATGAATGTAGAGAACACCGCGGCGGTGTGAGTCACTCGCGGGTGCACTCACGCATCCGCACACGGCCCGGCGCCGCCGGCCCAAGACAACTGGGGGTACACATGTCTCAGCTTCCGAGCGACCTACGGGTCATCGATTGCGATACCCATCTCACTGAACCGCACGACCTGTGGGTCAAGCGCGCGCCGGCGGCGTTCAAGGATCGGGTGCCGCGCGTGGTGGAGATCGACGGGCGAGCGTCATGGGTCGTCGATGACAAGGTCCTCGGCTTCGCTGGCGGCGGCGGGGTGATCGACACCGAAGGTGCCAAGCACTCGTTCGGAGAATCAATGATGGTGTGGGGGATTGATCGCATCCATCGCGGGGCGTGGGATCCCGAGGCGCGCATCGAGGTGATGAACGACTCGGGCGTGCATGCCCAGGTCCTGTTCCCCAACGCGGTTGGCTTTGGCGAAGGACTGTCGTCCAGCGAGATCGACCCCGTGCTACGCCTGCTGTCCATCCAGATCTACAACGACGCGATGGCCGAGATGCAGTCCGATTCGGACAACCGGTTGTTGCCGATGCCGATCATGCCCGTGTGGGACATTGATCTGTGTGTCCGCGAGGCCACTCGCGTCGCCGACCTGGGCCTGCGCGGCGTCAACATGACCTCCGACGCCGCCGACGTGGGCTCGCCCGACCTGTCGGAACCGGCGTGGGATCCGCTGTGGCAAGTGTGCGTCGAGCGCGGCCTTCCGGTGCACTTCCACATCGGGGCCAGCCTCACGGCGATGAACTTCTTCGGCAAGTACTTCTGGCAGTCGCAGCGGGAAAACACGAAGGCCGCGATCGGCGGGTCGATGCTGTTCATCGGCAACGCCCGGGTGATCATCAACACCATCCTCAGTGGGATGTTCGACCGCAACCCCGGCCTGAAGATGGTGTCCGTCGAGAGCGGCATCGGCTGGATCCCGTTCATCCTCGAGACCATCGACTACGAGATGGACGAGAACGCCCCCGCGGATCTGGCCCAGCTGCAGAAGATGCCGTCCCAGTATTTCAAAGACCACTGGTACTCGACGTTCTGGTTCGAGCAGGCGCAGGGCAAGCTGCAGGCTCTCGTCGACGCCGTGGGCGACGACAACATTCTGTTCGAGACCGACTTCCCGCACCCGACGTGTCTGTATCCCAAGCCATTGGACACCATCGCCGAAAAGATGTCGACGTTGACAGAGTCGTCGCGGCGCAAGATCCTCGGCGATAACGCGGTCAAGCTGTACCGCTTGTAGCTCCTTGTGCCCACTCGACGAGGGTGGGCACCAGCAGCGGCCAGCGGACGAACAACCCAGCGCCGTCCGTCATCCGCTCGATCCACTCGCGGTCGCCCCACGGCGGCTCGACCAGGCGCGCAGTAGGGATGAGTGTTGCCAGACTCTCGGTCGTGGCTCGCGTGTGGTGGACATCGCTGCTGCCGCTGTTGAAGATCAACGTCGGCACGCTCATCGCCCGCGCCTGCTCATTCGGCAGACCTGGGATCAGCTGGTCGGAGCGCGGGTAGTAGGCGAGCATCCAGGTCTCCAGCTTGGCGATGAACGCCTTCGGGTCCTGTGTGAGGAGTCGCTCGCGGTTCTTCGGGTTGCGCTCGATGACCTCCTGCCACTCTGGCAACATGGCCACGGCCTCCATACCGTGCTGCCACGCGGCCATGATCGAACCCCCGCAGTAGTGCACGCCGAGCGACATCAGGCCGAACGGGCCTCCGCTCAGCCACCACAGACCCACACCAGCGGCCACGTCGGGGTGTCGGGCGGCAGCGAGCAATGACACCCGGGCACCTCCTGAGCCGCCGATGATCACCGCCGGGGCGAGACCCAGATGGCGCAGCAGTCCCGCCAACGCGTCGGCCTGTGTCGCCGACTCGGAGTCGCCGTCGAAGGTGATGTCGGACGCTCCGCAGTTCGGCCGGTCCCAGATGACCACCTGCTTGCCGCTCGCGGCGAGTGCTTCGGCCATCTCGCGAACACCGGCGTAGTCCTTGCTGAAGCGGCCACCGGGCGTGATGATCCAGGGCTGCCCTGCATCACCGATCACGTCGTACGCGATACCGAGCCCGTTCACCTGTGCGATCGGCATGATGCCCTCCTGGCGGCGCACCGGTTCCGACCGGTTACCTGACATGAATGTTAGACGGGTGTGCACTCGAGCGCGGACAAAGTGTGGATTGAGCCCTGGAAGATACGTGACGTATGTGTTAGACAACTGTCGTGCGCCGGTCAGTGCGCCGACAGGGGGAACCATGACAGCAGTGATGAAGGGCGTCCGCATCCTCGAGGTCGCCGAGCACACGTTCGTGCCCGCCGCCTCGGCGATCCTTGCCGACTGGGGTGCGGAGGTCATCAAGATCGAGCACGTCGAACGTGGTGACGCGATGCGCGGGCTGATGTCCAGTGGCATCGCGTTGATGAACACGAACGTGCACGTGTTGCTCGAGCACTCGAACCGCGGGAAGCAGAGCCTGGGCCTCGACCTCACAACTGCCGACGGCATCGACATCCTCTACCGGTTGGCGACGACGTGCGACGTGTTCCTCACGAACAAGTTGCCCGGGGTGCGCACCAAGCTGCGGATCGAGCGTGAGCACCTTCGGGAGCACAACGCCCGCATGATCTATGTGAGCGGCACTGGACACGGCGAACGCGGTCCGGAGATCGAACGCGGCTCGTACGACTCACTGGGCTTCTGGGCACGTGCAGGCGTGGCCTCGGGTGTCATGCGCCCTGAGGCCGACATGGTCCCGTCGCCCCCTGGTCCCGCATTCGGCGACTCCATCGGGGCGATGACGATCGCCGGCGGGATCATGGGTGCCCTGTTCCACCGCGAACGCACTGGCGAGGCCATCACCGTCGACGTCTCACTGCTGGGCGTCGGCATGTGGGCCCAGGCCGCGTCCATCGCGCTGGCACTGCAGATGGGCCAGCCGATGACGCCCCCGCCGCTGAACACGCCGACGCGGAACCCACTGGTCGCCAGTTACAAGACCCAGGACAACCGCCACATTGCCCTGACCTGCCTGCAGGCGATCCGCTACTGGCCCGACATGTGTCGTGTGATCGGTCGGCCGGAATGCATTGACGACCCGCGCTTCGCGGACCACCAGTCGCTCGCCGACCACGGCGACGAGGCTGCCTCGATCGTGCGCGAGGCGTTCGCCTCTGCTCCGCTCGCGGACTGGCGAGTACGCCTCGCCGACTTCTCCGGTCAGTGGGCAGTGGTGCAGACCACACTCGAGGTCGTCGACGACCCGCAGGCGGTGGCCAACGGCTACGTGCAAGATCTGGAAACGGCCGACGGTATTCCGTTCCGCCTGGTGGCCGCACCGGTGCAGTACGGCGGCGCCCCCAGCACGCCGTCGCGGGCTCCGCTCTTCAACGAGCACGGCGACGCCATCCTGGCCTCGATCGGGCTCGACGAGGAGCAGATCATCGACCTCAAGATTCGCGGTGTGGTGGCCTGAGGCCGACACCGCCGTGAGGCGCGTGACTCAACCGGCGGTGGCGGCGGTGGCGTCGCCGCTGTCGCCGTCGCCGTCGCTGGAGGAGTCGTTCTCGAAGACGTGGGTAGCAACGCGCTCAGCGGCTTCGCGCGCCGGTCCGGACCACGAGACGGTGCCTCGGTCGAGGAGAATCGCGCGGTCGCACAGCGCGAGCGCGTGGCCAACATGCTGCTCGACGATCAGCAGCGCCGATCCGTTCTCCTTCAACCGGCGCAGGCTGCGATAGACCTCGTCGACGACGATCGGCGCAAGCCCTAGCGACAGCTCGTCGGCTACCAGCAGGCTCGGCTCCTCGACGATGACGCGGGCCATTGCCAGCATGCGTTGCTGACCGCCCGAGAGCGTGCCGGCGATCTGGTGACGCCTGGCGGCCAACATGGGGAACAGCTCGAACGCCTTGGCGAGTGCGGCCGGTGTGTTCGCGCGTCCCTTGGACTGGCGGAACGACAAGCGCAGGTTGTCCTCGACGGACAGCGTTGCGAACACCGATCGGCCTTCGGGCGCATGCGCGACGCCAGCGCGGGCGAACCGGTACGTGGCCGTCCCGGACATATCCGCGCCGTCGACCAACACCGCCCCCGAGGTGGGTGCGAGCAGGCCGGTTGCCACTCGCGCCAGGGTCGTCTTGCCGACCCCGTTCGCGCCGAGGATCGCCACGGCCTCACCCGGCTGGACCTCGACGGACACTCCGAACAGTGCTCGGAACGCTCCATAGCCTGCCGAGACGTTCCTCAGTTCGAGTAGCGCCGTCATGTCCCCTCCGTCGCTGGTACTCCGAGATAGGCCTCGCGCACGATCGGATCGCGCAACACCTCACGAGTCCGTCCCTGAGCAATCATCGTCCCGAAGTCGAGCACGTACGAGCGTTCAGTGAAGCCGGCCACGAACTCCACGTCGTGCTCGACGAGGAGGATCGCGAACCCCTTCTCTGCCTGCACCTTGCGCAGCGTCGCCGCCAGGTCGGCGGTCTCCTTGCGATCGAGCCCCGAGGAGGGCTCGTCGAGGAGGAGGAGCTTTGGATCGGTCATCAGCGCCCGGCCGACCTCGACGAGGCGGCCCTGTCCGAGACTCAGGTGCTCGATCGGTGCCTCGGCCACAGCGCCGAGTCCGAGCAGTTCCAGCACCTCGTCGCACCGCGCGATCTCGTCTCGGTGCGGACGTCCCATCCCCAGCAAGTCCTTCCACAGACTGCCCGTGCCCTGTCGGGTACGTTCGGCGATCAGCAAGTGTTCGCGCACCGTGGACTCGGCGAACAGTTCGATCCGCTGGAACGTGCGGCCGATACCGCACCGCGCCCGTTCGTGCACGCGCAGGCCGCTGATGTCGCGACCGTCGAAACGGACGACACCCGAGTCCGATCGCAGGATGCCCAGGACGCAGTTGAAGAACGTCGTCTTTCCTGCGCCGTTCGGTCCGATCAGGCCCACCGTCTCGCCGGCATCGACGTCGATGTCGACGAAGTGCAGCGCCATCACGCCGGCGAAGGATTTGCGGATCCCGCGGGCCTCCAGCAGGGCCGTCATGATGTCACCGCCCCGTTGGGTGCGTCTGATTCGTTCGGTGCGTCGGGCGCTTCCGGTGTGCCCGGCGCGGACCGCTGCCGTGCCGCCAGTGACCGGGCCGTTCGGCTGCGCCAGTACTCCACCGCACCCTCCGGGTGGCGAGCAAACTGCAAGGTGCCCAGTCCGAACAGGATCAGGCGCCACTTCGGCGAGATCGGGAAGATCCCCGGAACACGATCCGGGCTGCGCAGAATCCAGCCGAAGATCGTTCCGCGCAGGATGAGCGGATCGAAGATGGAGTACGCGGCACCCGCCAGGGCGGCGCCCTCGATGGTGCGCGAGCCGAGCGAGACCACGAGGACGAGCCAGAACAACGACGAGACCGGCGAGAAGTTGCTGCCGTAGTTCACGTTCTTCTGGTGGATGCTCAGCAAGGCCCCACCCAGCGCGGCGATGGCCGCCGACACGGCGAAGGCCACGACCCGCGCCCGAGCGGGGGAGATTCCGATCGACTGCGCGGCGACCTCGCTGCCGCGGATTGCCCGCAAGGTTCTGCCGATGGTGCCGCCACGGATCTGCACGACGACGATCGAGACGATGATGAAGACGACGACGGCGAGCACCAAGAACGCCCGGTCATCGGCAAAGTCCCACGGCCCGAGCACGGGTCGCGGTACCCGCGTCCCTTGCATCAACGAGGTGTTGCCACCGCCGACCCAGGAGAACTTGATCGCGACGGCATCGAAGAAGAACGCGAACGCCAACGTGGCGACTGCGGTCCAAATGCCGCCGAGTCGGAGCACGGGCAACGACAGCACCGCACCGACGGCCGCAGCGATCACCGCAGCGATCGGGGCCGCCACGAGGACCGACATGCCGTGCAACGTGGCGAGTTGGTAGACGCCGAAGCCACCGATGGCGGCGAACGTGCCCTGGCAGAGCGAGATCTGGCCGGCCAGGCCGGTGATCATCGTGACCGAGAGGTAGATCGTCGCCATGATGACTGCCTGCGTGACGAGGAACATCCAGGACGCGTCGGCACGGAAGTAGACGATGGCCGCGACGGTGCCGAGGGCGCCGACGGTGACCACCCTGGCGATCAGATGTGACCTCGCCGAGCGGGTGGCCAGCGCGAGCGAAGAGATCGGCGGGTCGACTCCGGAGAGCGGATCGCTCACCTCACGTGAACGGCGGATCGCCGGCCACAACACCAGCACCCCGAAAAGGACGACGAACGGGACGGCCGGAGTGAGGTTCTCCTGGAACGGGCGCAACCACGGGTTCGACTGCACCCACCTGGGCAGGAACGTTCCCAGCAGCGAGATCACCATGCCCAGCCCGAGACCGCCGGCCAACGCGCGGGGGAGGCTGACCAGGCGACCGAGGATCGCGGCGGCGATCGCCACCACCACCAGGTTGAAGAAGTCGGGTGCCGCAAGAGTGTTGAATCGGGGAGCGATGAGCACGCCCGCCAGGCCCGCGAAGGTGCTCGACAAGGCCCAGCTCACCGCTGAGACGCGATCAGACCGGATCCCGTTCAACTCCGTCATCCGCGGGCTCTCCACGACGGCCCGCATTTGCAGACCGATCGCCGAGAAGCGGAACAGCGCTGCCAGGCACAGCATCGCGAAGACCGCGACGCCGATGGTGGTCAGTTCGTCACGACTGAAGGGATAGACGCCGAACGGGTCGTAGAACACGCCGGCGCCGTTGGGCACGATGCCGGCAGGGGTGCGCCCGACGACGCCCTTGAAGTTGGTGATCAGCTCGAAGATGTTCGGTAGCGCCAGCGAGATGCCAATGGTGACGACGAGCTTGGCGACCGACGTTCCTGTTCGCAAGTAGCGGAACACCAACCGTTCGAGCGTGAGCCCGATCGCCGGTGCGAGCACGAAGACACTCAACACCAGAGCGGGGATGATCGACCATCCCCACTCGGTGTGAGCCTTGTAGTACATAGCGGCCGAGACGTACGCCTGTGCGCCGAAGGCGAGGTTGAACACGCCCGACGTCTTGTAGGTGAGTACGAAGCCAAGTGCGACGAGCGCGTACACCGTTCCCGGTGGCGTGCCTTGTAACAGGGCACGCAGGAAGTCGGCACCGACGCCTGTGGCGAGTGTCATGACACCAGTCCTCGGCTCAGCATCGCCCGCTAGCGCTGACGTGGCGGCCGGTCACTTGAAGCCCTTGAACTCCGGGTCGGACCACTCGATGGACGGCCAGCACATCCACGGCGTCGCCGGTGGTGCGACGGTGGCGAACTTGCCCTTGGTGACACGCACGAGCGTGACGCACTCGCCCTGCTTGTCTGCCGGCCGGGTCGAATCCGTGTAGGGCGCGTGGTCGGTGCTCCAGTTGATCGGCTTGAGCAGACCACCAGCAGTGTCAGCGGTCAACGCGTTCGTCGCATCCGTGACTTTCTGACGGTCGAATTCCGGCCCGGCTGCGAGGAGTCCTCCGAAGGCGACCGACGCGTTGATCCAACCGACCATCGCCAACTCGCTCGGTGTCTTGCCCGCCTTCTCCATCCAGGTCAGGAAGTCGCCAAGCGTCGTGCCAGCGGTGTCGGCCTCGAACGGCAGGAAGCCGACGCTGACGAAGTCGCCCTCGAACAGCGGGTCGGCATCCGTCACGAACTGCTGGTTGTACGTGTTCGGGTGATACAGCGTGACGTTGTCCATACCTTGGCGGTGCAGTTCCTGCGCCAGTGTCTTCATCGCATTGAGGTCCATGCAGGTGGCGATGAAGTCGACGTTGGCCGCCTTCATTGCGGTGACCTCCGGTCCGATGCCGTTCGGGAGGCCGAACGCAAGGTTGTCGTTGAAGTAGGCGACATCGACCCCGCCCTCGGGGTACTTGGTCACCGAGTTCTTGTAGCCAGCCACGCAGGTCTTGGAGTTCTCAGTGACTCCGTACCCGAGCGCGGCCACGTGCTTGGCCCCGGCCGACTTGGCGGCATAGGGCATCAGATGGCTCGTGCAGCCCCCGCTGCACATCGTCGCGATGCTGGGGAAGATGTGCAGGCGGTCAGCCGAGTCGGCAGGCTGGATCCCCCAGGTGTAGGTGGGGATGCCGGCACTCTCCAGATCGCCCCAGCCGCTCGAGAGCAGCGTGGCGTTGAACGACCCGAACGACTTGTTGTTCGAGACGATGTCCAGCGCCCGCGCCTGGTTGTTGGCGAGCTCGTCATCGATCTCCTGATTGACGACGAGCTGGCGGCCGTAGATGCCGCCCTCTGAGTTGCGGAACGCGAAGTACGCCTTGATGCCGTCGAGATAGCAGTCGAGGATGCACGTGCCGAGCGGGTTGTTCGAACGCGTGCCGATGACGGCGTAGCCGATCTCCTTGTCCGACACCCCAGGCACGCCGGTGATCGGCTTGAACACGTCACGGTCGCTGGGTGCGTCCGTCGTTGACGGATCCGAACCACCGGTGTCCGATGTCGGTACGCCGGTGGTCGTCACAGCCGCAGCCGTGGTCGTCGAGCTGCTCTCGGAATTGCTGCACGCTGGTGCGAGACACGAGAGCACTGCGAGCGCGGACGCGCACTTGATCAGATTCGATTTCACGAGATCCCCCAACGTGATGTGTGAAGCGAAGTGCTTCGTCCCAATAGTGACACGGATGTTAGTTCGTTGTCGACAGCTGATTTGATCATCAGCTGCGCTGAGCGATCCGCTCGGACAACGTCAGCGTGGTGACGATGCCGGAGTCCTGGAACTTGCCGGTGCCATGGCTCACGAGTGACGTGTCCACGTCGGTGGCCTGCGCACGCAGCGCCCCAACCGTCGCCTGCTCGCGCGGGATGTGAGCGAACGGGTCGTAGGTGAAGTTCCGCATGGCGTTCAAGTGGGTGATGCGGTTGATGTCCGCATCGGGCAGGCCGGCCAACCACTTCATTGCCATCTCGGGGGCATTCGGCCAGGTGCAGTCGGAGTGCGGGTAGTCGCATTCCCAGTGGATGAAGTCCATGTTCAGGTGATGGCGGACCTCCATCCCGACGGCGTCGTCGATGAAGCAGGTCAAGACGTTCTCGTTGAACACCTGGCTCGGCAACTTGTCGCCGAAGTCCTGGTTCGTCCACGCGCGGTGATGTGAGTACACGTAATCAATACGTTCGAGGAAGTAGGGCACCCATCCGATCCCGCCCTCGGAGAGCGCCACCTTGAGCGCGGGGAACTTCTTGAACATCGGTGACCACACGAGGTCCGCGGCGCACTGCACGATGTTCATCGGCTGCAGCGTGATCATCGCGTCGATGGGCGCATCAGGGGAGGTCATCACGGTCTGCGACGACGAGCCGATGTGTAGGCACAGGACGGTGCCGGTCTCGACGCACGCCTGGAGGAAGGGGTCCCAGTGATCGGAGTGGTAGCTCGGCAGGCCGATCTTCGTCGGGTTCTCGGAGAACGTGACTGCATGACAGCCCTTGGCGGCCACCCGCCGCACCTCGGCGGCCATCAACTGCGGGTCCCAGATCGGTGTGATCGCCAGTGGGATCATGCGCCCCGGGTACGTTCCGCACCACTCCTCGATGTGCCAGTCGTTGTACGCCCGCAGCACTTCCAACGACAGGTCCTTGTCGGCCGCTGTGTAGAACAGCGCCCCGGCGAAGCCGGCAAGGCTTGGGAAGTTCATCGAACCCAGTACTCCGTTGACGTTCATGTCACGAATCCGCTCGTGGATGTCGAAGCAACCAGGGCGCATCTGGGAGAACGCGAGCGGATCGAGGCCGTACTCCTCAGGAACTCTGCCAGCGACAGCGTTGAGGCCGACGTTCGGCATCGCCTTGCCCTCGAACATCCACACTTCGCGTCCGTTCTCCAAGGTCACGATGCGCGGCGCGTACTCGGCGGCGCGCTTTGAGAGACGTCCCTCGAACAGTGTGGGCGGCTCGACGACATGGTCGTCGACGCTTACCAGGATCAGATCCTCAGCCTGCATTCGCAGTCCCCCTTCGTTGGCATCGCCTACGTGACGACGGTGTTAGATTAGGTCTCGACTGGGACACGCACAAGACGCAACTCAAATCAATAGGCTGGCGGCAATGTCGGACGAGGAAATCCAGCGGCGGCCACCCTTCGGGCAGAGCAGGCTGGTCGGAGAACGCGGCACCGACACACGACGACGGATCCTCGATGCCGCACTTGTGGTCTTCGGCGAGGTGGGCTTCAACGCCGCGAGTGTCGAACTGATCACGGAAGCCGCCGGATGCTCGCGCCCATCCTTCTACCAATACTTCGCCAGCAAGGACGAAGTCTTCTGGAAACTGGCAGCGCGTCTGGGCAACAAGATGGTGCGCCTCAGTGGTGAACTCGGTGTGATCACTCCCGACGCCGAGGGTTTGGCCCACCTCGATCGCTGGATCCACGACTTCATCCACCTCCGTACCGCATTCGCCCCCGTCTTCTCGGCCTACCAGACTGCAAGTCGCCAGGACGACGAACTTGCCCAGGGTTCCCGTGCATTCGGCGACCGCATCAGTACTGCAGTACTCACGTCGTTCGGTTCGCGCCACAAGGGCCCACGTGCGGTCGCCATCGCATACGGCATCGTCGGCGTGATCACGCAATCGGGTGGCATCTCCGATCGAGTGCTCAGCGCCCGCTCGCACGACCGACTGGTCCGCGGTATCGCCCTCTTCATCCATCGGGTGATTTGTGGCCCGATCGCCGGGGTC
>CAIXHI010000161.1 GCA_903919215.1 uncultured Acidimicrobiaceae bacterium | reverse complement strand
CGGCCACACGCGAGAGCCGTCGGCGGTCAGTAACCCCAGGGCTGCGATGGCCTGGCCGATGGACACCACTAACAACAGTCGGCGGCGGTCGAAACGGTCGACGAAGGACCCGGCGATGGGGGAGGCCAGGAACGACGGCAACGTGAACGACACGTAGGCCAGCGACACGAGGAACGCGCTTCCGGTGGCGTCCTTGATGATGCCGGTGATGGCGACGAACGTGAACCAGTCGCCCATGAACGAGATCACCTGGGCAATGAACAGCGCGCGGAGATCAGCGTTCGAGCGCAGCAGTTTCAGCACAGTGGGTCAACGTGTGGCGTGCGCGTGGAGCACTCGAGCAAGGCACTCGGTGAGGCGTACCGCGGTGGGCAGGTGGATGAACTCGTTGGGGCCGTGGGCGTTCGAGCCGGGCCCGAGCACGCCGGTGATCACGAACTGGGCGGCAGGGAACATCTCGCCGAGCATGCCCATGAATGGAATCGATCCGCCCTCGCCGAACGCCATCGTCTGCTTGCCGAAGACCGCGCTGCTGGCGTCGTCGAGTGCAGACTGCAACCACGGGCTGAACGTGGGGGCGTTCCAGCCGTTCGCAGCGTCGGGCCGCAGGAACTGCACCGTCGCACCGCTGGGTGGGTCGGCCGTGAGGCACTCGGCGACGGCCGCCAACGCCCGGTCGGCATCCACCGTCGGCGGCAAGCGCAGGCTGAGTGCGAGCGCCGTGTAGGGGCGCAGCACGTTGCCGGCGCGTCCGGTGGGCGGCAGGCCATCGGCCCCGGTGATGCTGAGCGTGGGCATCCAGGTGCGTCCCAGCAGTTGTTGTGTGGGGTCGTCGGACATCGGGCGCGTGTCGCCGGCCCACGGGTAATGGCCCTCGATCGGGAACTCGGCGGCGGTGTCGGCGGCCTGCGCGAGCCGGTCGGCGGGGATGTCGGCGTACAACTCGGGGAGCAGCAGCCTGCCGGTCGTGCTGTCCTCCAGCCGTTCGAGCAGTTGGCGGGCGATGCGGAACGAACTGGGCACGACACCGCTGGCCTCGCCGCTGTGCACACCCTCTTCGAGCACGTCGACCCGCAGGACCCCGCCGATGACACCGCGCAGCGAGGTCGTGACCCACAGCCGCTCGTAGTCGATACACCCCGAGTCGAGGCACAGCACCAACGTCGGGGAACCGATGCGCTCCCGTAGTGCCGCGAGATAGGTGGTCAGGTCGGGGCTGCCGCTCTCCTCACTGGCCTCGATCAGCACGATCAGTCGGGTGTGCGACAGACCGGCGAGTTGAGCGGCCTCGATCGCGAGCAGCGACGCGAACGCGGAGTAGCCGTCGTCGGCCCCGCCGCGACCGTACAGGCGGTCGCCCTCGATCACCGGCGTCCATGGCCCGAGTCCGTCGCGCCAGCCGGTCATCTCCGGCTGCTTGTCGAGATGACCGTAGAGCACCACGGTGTCGTTGTTGTTGTCGTCGGCGCGGCCACTGCCGAACGCGGGTACTTCTGCCACGATCAGTGGGCTGAGGCCAGGCAGTTCCATCACTTCCACGGTGAGTCCGGCGATCGTACGCCCGGCGCACCAACTGCGGACCTGCTCGACCGCTCGGTCGATGTGACCGTGCGCCTTCCAGTCGGGGTCGTAGTCGCACGACACGCACGGGATGGCGATGTAGGCGCACAACTCGGGCACGATCTCGTCTGCCCACACCTGCCGGACATGTTGTGAAAGCGTCATGTTCGGAACGTACCGGAGCGGCGGAAGAACTGGCGATGCCAGCGGCGGGGGGTGAGCAGCACCGCGCGGTGCTCGTCTTCGAACATCCAGCGGGCGAAGTTGCGTCTGGTCCAGCCGTTCAGGCCGACGATGCGCACGGCGCCGCGTGCGAGCAACGGCTTGGCCAGCCAACCGTTGAGCACACTCGACATCCGGTGGTCGGCCAGCAGGTGGCTGCGCACGGACCGTTCGTAGACGCCGCGCACGATGGTCGGGTCGGTGCAACCCCCGGCCAGTACGGCCTCAGCAGCGAGGCGTCCGGTGAGCACGGCCTGGCCGATGCCCTCACCGGTCATCACGTCGGTGGCCCGTGCTGCGTCGCCGACGAACAGCACCCGTCCTGCGGTGAGCACGGCTGTGTCGATTCCTGCCGGGATGGGGAGTGCCGTGTGCCGGTCTTCGAGTTCTGCATCGGGGCCGAGGGCCGCGCGGATGTGCGGACGGTCGAGCAACCCTTGCCACTGCGCCTTCATCGACTTACCGTTGTGTGTGCCGTCGCGCATGACGCCGAACCCGAGGTTCACGCGACCATCGGGCAACGGGAAGCTCCATGCATACCCAGGCAGCATGTCGGGTTCGAACCATACGTACAGCCGTTGCGCCGCGAGACCGGTGACGTTGCGGGCGTACTGGCGAAAGCCATGCCACTCGCCGAGATAGCCGTCCTCGGCGAGGCCGAGCAGCTTGCGCGTGGGTGACCACACCCCATCGGCGGCGATGAGGAACCGGGCCGTGAGGGTGCCGAGACCCTCGATGTCGGCCTCCACGGTGTCGCCCAGTTGGCGGATGGCGTCGAGGCCGTGGCCTTCATGAACCACGGCGCCGGCGGAGCGGGCGAGGCGCACGAGCGCCGCATCGAGTTCCCGGCGAGGGGTGCTGGCGGCGAAGGTGCCGTCCTTCGGCAACGGCAGGCAGACCTCGCGGCCCGACGGCGAGCGCAGCCACACCTCATCGACGGTCTGCCAGTTCGGCACGTGTTCGGGTCGTAGGCCGATGGCTTCAAGCTCGCGCAGTGCCAAGGTGGTGAGGCCGTCGCCGCAACATTTGTCGCGCGGGAAGACTGCCTTGTCGACGACGACGACGCGACGGCCGGCGCGAGCCAGGGTGATCGCCGCTGCAGTTCCCGCTGGGCCGGCCCCGATGATCAGGACGTCGACGGCATCGGTGGTGGAATCGGCCGCTGGCATCGTGTCATCTTAGGATGCATCCCTATGAGCAGACTCTGTGAAGGCCGTGTAGCAATCGTCACGGGCGCAGGTCGTGGCATCGGCCGCGAACACGCCCTCAGCCTCGCGTACCACGGCGCCAAGGTGGTCGTGAACGACCTTGGCGCCAGTATCGACGGCACCGGCGGCGACGACCATCCGGCGCACGATGTGGTCAACGAGATCCGTGCGTTCGGTGGCGAGGCCATCGCCAACGGTGAGAGCGTCAGCGACTGGGAAGGTGCGCAACGCCTCATCAACTGTGCGGTCGAGACCTTCGGCGATCTGCACGTCGTCGTCAACAACGCCGGCATTCTGCGCGACCGAGTGCTGGTCAACATGACCGAGCAGGAGTGGGACGCAGTCATCAACGTGCACCTCAAGGGCACGTTTGCTCCGGCCCGCTGGGCAGCCGCCTACTGGCGTGAGCAGAGCAAGGCCGGCAAGCCGGTGTCGGGTCGGATCATCAACACCACCTCGGTCAGCGGCATCTACGGCAACCCCGGCCAGACCAACTACGGCGCGGCCAAGGCCGGTATCGCCGCGTTCACGAACATTGCTGCGCTGGAACTCGCCCGCTACGGCGTCACGGTCAACGCGGTCGGCCCGGTGGCGCTCACGCGCATGACCGAGGGCCTCGGACCGGCGCCCGAGACCGATGAAGCGCGTGAGGCGCGCTCGCCGAAGTGGATCGCCCCGATCGTCACCTGGCTGGCCAGTGAGCAATCGGCCGACGTCAGCGGTCGCGTGTTCGAGGCGAGTGGTCAGGTGCTGGCCGTGGCCGAGGGTTGGGTGCGCGGACCGCGCCACGCTCCGGTCGACGACCCCACCATCCTTGGCCCTATCGTGGCCGAACTGTTGTCCCAAGCTCGCCCGAACTCGGGAATGAATGGCGAACCCGGCGGCGCCCCGCAGCCACGCCAGAAGTGAAAGGAACCCACACATGCCCCTGAATCCTGAAGCCGTCGGCCTCGCTGGCGAGGTCCGCACCACCCACTGGAACTCGAAGGACTGTCTGCTGTACGCAGTGGGCATCGGCGCCGGTCAGGACGACCTGACCTTCACCACCGAGAACAGCATCGACATCGCACAACAGGTGTATCCCACCTTTGCGGTGGTCGCGGGTGTCGACAACATGTCTGCTGGGTCGCGCGTGTTCGAACACATCGGCGACTTCAACCCGGCGATGCTGGTGCACGGGTCGCAGTCGATCACCTTGCACGGCCCGATCCCGGTGAGCGCGCACGTCACGTCGCAGGACCGCGTGGTCGCGATGTACGACAAGGGCAAGGCTGCCGTCGTCGTGGTGGAGAACGAGGTCCGTACGCAGGATGGCGCGTTGCTGTGGACCACGCGTTCGTCCGCGTTCATCCGCGGCGAGGGCGGCTGGGGTGGCGATCGGGGTCCGTCCGGTGTGCAGAACGAGCCGCCCGCCGACACGGCACCCGACCACGAGCGCACCTACCAGACCAGCCCCGACCAGGCGTTCGTCTACCGCCTGTCGGGCGATCGCAACCCGCTGCACACCGACCCGAAGTTCGCGGCGATGGGCGGGTTCGAGCGGCCGATCCTGCACGGTCTCTGCACGTACGGCTTCACCGGTCGCGCGCTGGTGGCCGACCTGTGCGGCAACGACGCCTCGAAGTTCCACCACATCGAGGGCCGCTTCTCGTCGCCGGTGATGCCGGGTGAGGCGCTCACCGTGCGTATGTGGCGCACGGCTCCGGGCGAAGCGGTCTTCACCACGTCGGCCGGCGACCGTGTGGTCATCGATCAGGGTCTGGTGAAGTTCAGCTAGACACCCCGCAGGTCAGGCCGGGTCGGGGTAACACACCACCGACACGTCGATGACCTTCACGTAGGGGTCGTACTCACGAACTGCCTTGCGGGCCCTGTCGGCAACAGCTGACAGGGCCTGCGGTGTATTCAGGCTCTCGGGAACCTGCACGGTGGCGTGGATCAAGTCGGGTGTGCGGCGCACCTCGACCAGTGCTGGCAGGTGGGCCAACTCGTGACGGATCGCGGTGGCGTATCCGGCGAGGGTGGCCCTGAGGGCGATTGCTTGGGCGACCGCGACGCTGGGGAGGCCCTCCTGAGTCGGGTCGAGTTCCATCAACGGGACGCGGTGCCGGGTGGCGCACACCGACCCCATCTCGGCCAAGGTGCGAACGGCATCGGGTTCGCGGGCCACGATCGCCAGGTCGAGATGCTGTTCGGCCGGACATTCCATGTGATGTGTGCTGCCGCGGCACGGGCCGTGTTCGTCGGCGCAGTGCACCACCTCGTGTCCCTCGGTGACGAGGTGGGAGCCGATCTCGCGGGCATTGCCGGGGGTGGATTCGATGAGCAACAGGCGCATCGCGTTAGCCAAGCCGTTCGCAGGTGCCTTCGACCAGGGACCTATGTCACCGGAGTTGTGGTCACCGGAGTTGTGCCGAACAGTGCCAGCACGCCCGGTCGGCTCACCTTCATTGCTGCCGTGCGCGGTATCGCCTCGACGATCTCGATCGCGACGGGCACTTGGTAGCCGGCGAGTCGGTCGCGGAGCCAACGCACCAGCGCCTGCTCGTCGGGTAGCTCGGATGTCGCCCCAGCGTGCTCCAACTCCAACTCCAACTCCAACTCCACCACCGCGACCGGCACCGCGCCGAGGCGTTCGTCGGGCATGCCCACGACCGCGGCGGCGCGCACGTCGGGATGGGCCTCGAGTGCCTTCTCCACTTCGCGTGGGTCGATCTTGAAACCTCCACGGATGATGGCGTCGTCGGCACGTCCGTGGATGAACACGAACCCGTCCTCGTCGATGGAGGCGAGGTCGTTCGTCAGTGCCCACGTGTCGTCGGCCATCGCCGGAGTTCGCACCGACAGCAGTCCAACACCCTCTTGGATGACGGTGGTGCGGTCCTGCTGATCGACGAGGCGCAGCGCAACACCACCATGTGAGCGGCCCACGCTGCCGCGTTTGGCCAACCAGAACTGCGGCCGCTCGGCGAGCGTCCAGCCGGTCAGACCGCCAGGGAACTCGGTGGCACCATAGACAGGCAGCAACGGGATGCCGAAGCGCTCTTCGAAGCGGTCTGCAAGGTCGGGGTCGAGCGCCGCCGTACCCACGCCGAGGGCTCGCAGGGAGCGCAGTCGCGCCGGGTCGATGTCCGCATCGAGCAGCATTCGCAGCGCGGTGGGCGGTAGGCCTGTGTAGCCGATGGCGTGGCGCTCGACGATGGTCGCCCATGCGTCAGCGGCGAATCGAGGCAGCAGCACGAGGGGCCTGCCCTCGTAGGCGGTCCGGACAACCGAGCCGAAACCGCTCGAGTGGACCAGGGGAGCGCTGACGATGGCTGGCCGCACGCGCGGCGCGACCGTGGCGCCGGCACGGCGAGTGTTGTAGTGCCCGACCGCATCCATCATGTTCTCGAGCTCGCGGTATGAGATGGCGATCCGCTTGGGCGGCCCAGTGGTACCGCTGGTGAGCATGTGGATCGCCACACCTGCTTGCCCGACCACCGCTGTGGCCCTTTGCGATCCAGTTGCAGTTGGCACGACCACCTCGACCCACGGCGCGTGATCGAGCAGCGCGAGCCCCAGCGCCCCCGTGCGCGCGCATGCTGCCGTGAGGGCAGATCGCTGCCACTCCGCGCGCTCGGCGAGGATGACCGTGACCTGCGAAGACTCGATGTCGGCAGCAAGTCGTTCGTCGCCGTTCGCCGGGTTGAAAGGAACGGTCGAGCACTGCTCGGCCAGCAGCGCCAACTGCGCGGCCACCGGACCGAACGCAGTTCGCATCAGCACACCGACCGGCTGGCCCGCGGCCGGAGTCGCCAAGCGTGCGACCAGCGCGGCGCGCACCTCGTCAAGGTCGTGCCAGCTCCACACGTCGGAGTCCTGCCAGATCGCCGGCTCGCCACCGCCCGTACTCAGCACCTCGCGGAGTCGGGACGCGACGCTGCTCACGTCATGCTCGCCGGGAGCGACGCCACCCAACCAGAGGCAGCGTCGGGCACCGACGCGTGTCCCTGGCGTCTGGGCAGCGCGACCCAGGCCTCGCCCGAGCACGTCGTCTCGCCCCGTTGGTTGACGCCGGTGATCTCCACGGTGGCCAGGCCGTCGTCCAGGTCGACAGCGGTGACGGTGCCCGAGACGCGCGTCAGGTCGCCCTGGTAGTTGAAGGCATTGATGCGCGTGGTCAGACGCAGCAACCAGGCGTCGTCACCCATCCAGTCGGTGACCAGGTGTCCCATCCAGGTGTTCCGCATGGGGCCATAGTCGTAGGGTCGGTCGAGCCCGATGCGGTTCGCCCACTGGGGATCCCAGTGCAGGCGCTGCACGAGGTCCCACACGCCGTAGTCGTTCTTGGTGAAGAAGCCCGGCACACGCTTGCGGGTCTGCGACATGATGCGCATCGCACCCCACTGGTTCTCTCCAGGCCCGTTGCCGATGTGCCACGCGAGGATGTCGCTGACCCGCAATGGCCCCTTGGTGACGGTGCCGATCGAGTCGCCCACCCGGACGTCCTCGAGCCAGCGTGGTTCGGAACCGCGACGCTGTTCGGCGAGGATCGACTGCTCGATCTCCTCGATCTCCTCGTCGGTGTACGACGGGGGGTCGACACGACGCTTCTCTCGCGTCTTCA
Organism: uncultured Acidimicrobiaceae bacterium; assembly: GCA_903919215.1. Lineage (GTDB taxonomy): Bacteria > Actinomycetota > Acidimicrobiia > Acidimicrobiales > Ilumatobacteraceae > UBA668. Next base: position 1,954 of record CAIXHI010000161.1, on the reverse strand, counting down.
CGCCCGCCGACCGCTCGACGTGGAAGAACCAGTAGCGGTGCTCGGCGATCGGCGTGCCATCGGATTCTCTGGTGTACTCGACCTTGCGGTCGGTGCGCACCGTTCGCGACTGGAACGTCTTCGATGCTTGCTCGCTCACGTCCGTGAGGGTCTGGCCCACGTGTACCCGATCGCCAGGTCGGATGGGGGAGGTGAACCGCCAGTCGCTGCCGGCATAGAACATGCCGACACCGGCCAACGCACCTCTCGATCGCTGCCGGATGTCGGCCGGCATCGGCGGCGCAGTCGAACGTCCCAGCGTGCCGACGTAGAACGGGGCGCCGATGGCCGAGCCCCAGCGGCTGGTGCGGCCGTAGTCGGGATCTGCATACAGCGGGTTGTCGTCGCCGTAGCCGTAGCAGAAGTGCCGCATCGTGTCGGGGTGGGCCTCGAGGTTGAACGGCGGCGGCATCTCCATCGGAACACCGATGCGGACCCGCATCTTCTCGATGCCCTCATCGGTGATGCGGGCGCTCATGTCGCGGTCGTCGTCAGCCATTCCCAGATCATAGTGCACTCTGATTTCCGGTGCCTCGACGGAGTCCAACCGGGTCGATCAACCCTCGCTCGACTCGGGGCCGTAGGCCTCGGCGATCATCTGCAGATGTGAGCGCATCACGGCCTCGGCGGCGTCGGGGTCGCGGGCGACGATCGCGTCGACCAGCTCGCGGTGCGAGCGGTGCATCTTGGCCACCCCGAACGCACCGCGACGGCGCGCGATCGAGCGCGACAGCTCGAAGGTGACCTCGTCGAACAGTTCCAGCACAGGGTTCCCGGTGATGGCGGCGATGGCCAGGTGGAGGTTGCGCTCACGGAACGCACCTGGGGGTGCCTGCGTGCCGTCGCGCTCGCCGGCCCGAAAGCGTTCCTCGTCCTCGACGATCGACCGCAGACGCTCGGCGCCATCGTCGTCGATCACTTCGGCAGCCCGGCGGGCGGCGTAACACTGCAGCTCGGTGATCACCGCCATCAGATCGCCGGCGCTCGCCTTGCGTGAGTTGAGGTAGATCAGCGCTGCCGAGCGCACGGCGCCGGACGTAGGTTCGCACACCACCAACCCGCCGTAGTGGCCTTTGCGCATCGCCGCGACCGACCAGTGCTCGAGCAGTCGGATGGCCTCGCGGAACACTGCCCGACTGACGCCGTAGCGCGCGATCAGGTCGGGCTCGGACCCGAAGACCTCGCCCACAGCCAGACCCGACGCGGCGATGTCGTCATAGATCAGGTACGCGAGTCGCGATGCCAGTTTCGGCGATCCCCCTCCGTCAGCGCGGGAGGGGGGATCAGCGGACATGTCTGCATGATAGGGCGACGGCTGCCATGACTTCGGGAGCGATCAGCCGGTTGGCGATGACGACTTGGATGGTTCCGACGATGGATCACGCGGCATGCCCAGGACGCGCTCGGCGATCTTGTTCCGATGGATCTCGCTGGTGCCGCCGCCGATGGTGGACGCGCGCGTACTCATGAACGACAGTGCCCAGCTGTCCTCGCGGAGCGATGACACGCCGGCGACATCGATCGCCAACTCGTACAGGCGTTGCTCCTCCTCTTGGCCGAAGAGCTTCACGATCGAACCCTCTGGCCCCGGATCACGCCCCGCCTGCGTGCGGGTGACGTTGCGCATACCGTGCAGCCGCAACACTTCCGAGTTGACCCACGATTCGGCGATCCTGCGCCGCAGGCTGGCATCGATCGGCTGACCTCGCCGACCGCGATCTCGTGCCCGCTCGATGATCCGCTCCACCACCTTGCTCTGGCGCAGCTGTGCGCCGAGGAAGTTGGTGAGGTGCTCGTGCGACAGCGTCGTTCGCGCCACGCTCCAGCCACCGTTGAGGGGGCCGACGAGGTTCGTCGCAGATACCCGTGCATCGTCGAGGAACACCTCGTTGAAGTGGTGGTCGCCGGCGTTGCG
>CAIXHI010000160.1 GCA_903919215.1 uncultured Acidimicrobiaceae bacterium | reverse complement strand
CCATCTCCGGCTACCTGCTCACCGATCGTCTCCTCTCGCGCCCGATCGACCGCCATGCCATCGTCAACTATTGGGGTGGCCGCTGGCGGCGCATCCTGCCAGCGGCATGGACCGTGCTGGCCGGCATCGTCGCCTACGAAGCCGCCACCGGGAACACACCCCTGAATCCGGCCCACCGATTGTGGGCCATTGCCGGCGGATTCGGCAACTGGTTCCAGCTGCAACAGGGCACCAGCTACGCAGCCCTGTTCCAGCAGGCCGACATGATGGTGCACTACTGGAGCCTCGGTATCGAGCAACAGGTGTACCTGGTGCTGCCGCTGCTGTTGTGGCTGACGTCGCAGCTGTGGCGCGGGCGCGCCCAGCTCGGCACGGTACTGCTGCTCATCGTGGTGTCGTTCGTGTTACCGATCGTGGCCGGTATGTCGGTGGCCCGCACGTACTACGGCACCGACACCCGCGCCGGCGAGATCCTGGTGGGCGTGGCGCTGGCCATCGTTCACCGCCAGGGCCTCATCCCGCGGGCCATGTCGCTGCGCTGGGGCAACGCACTCACCTCGGTAACGCTCGCCGGGCTGATCGCAGTCTCCCTCACGGTCGGACCAGGGGATGAGTTCGTCCGTCGCGGGCTGCTCCCCCTGGTGGCGTTGCTCTCCACCGTCCTGATCCACAGCGCGGTCAGCACACCCAAGGTGCTCGGCGGGGTGCTCGGCTGGCGACTCAGCACGTTCCTCGGCGACCTCAGCTACCCGATCTACCTGTTGCACTGGCCGATCATCGTCATCCTCCAGCGCCATGGAGTTCCTGCGGGCCTGACGTTCCTCATCGCACTCGTCGGTGCCATCGTCATCGGCCAGCCCATCGTGCGCTTCATCGAACGACCTATTCGCCGTGCCCCCGGCCCGATGCGGTGGCGTGTCTGGGTGGGCGTCATGGTCGTCGCACTGACGATCGTTGGCACACAGTTGACCCCACCGCGCGCGCGTCAATATCTGGCGGCGCTGGAGGCCGACGCGTCCGCGACGGATGTGAAGCCGGTCGCCGGTCAGCCACGGGTGGCGGTGTTCGGCGACTCCAGCGCCAAGTCGTTGGGTCTGCTCATCGAACGCCAGGTCCCCTCCACCACGATCAACCTGGTGGGCACCGCATCGAAACTGGGATGTGGCCTCATCACCTCCCTCGAATCGGCGCGCTGCAAGGACGTCCCCGACCAATGGTCGTCGTTCCTCCACGCACACGTAGTCGACCTCGCCGTGGTCATGTCGTGCCAGTGGGATGTGCTCGCACACGACGTGCCGGGTGTCGGTCAGCAAATCGTCGGCCAGCTCGAGATCGATCGAGCGATCCACGACGCGTACACGGAGCGGGCCGATCAGCTGCTCGCCGCCGGTGTGGGTCAGGTGTCGTGGGTCCTGTGCCCGCCGATGTCGAACGTCACCGGAGATCAGGCCCTGCCGGAGATCGTCGCCTCCCGAGACCCACAGCGCGTGAATGCGCTCAACACCATCATCCGCAGCGTTGTCGATGAGCACCCCGGTCACATGCACGTACTCGACCTGGCCACATGGATGACCGGGAAGGTGGACGACGCGTCCATCCGGCCTGATGGCGTGCACTTCGAGTACTCGTCTGCATCTTCCTTGTCGGCAGCGCTGCCGACCCTGTTGGCTACTGCGATTGAGGCCGCGAAGGCGGCGCCGTCCACTCAGACCGACGTGGTGCCGTCGGCCAAGACCGGTCGCATCGGCACGTTCGGCGATTCCGCCTCGCTCACGCTCGCACTCCTGATGATCCGCCAGATCCCCGAACAGATCACCTACGCCGGTGACGCCAGCATCATGGGGTGCGGACTGATCGAGAACAGCAGATGCCCCGGCACCCTTGCCCACTGGGCGGAGGTACTCGCTTCCCACCCCACCGACATCGCGCTGGTGCTGTCGTGCCAGTGGGAACTGGTGTCGTACGATCTGCCCGGCAAGAAGGACGCCCACGTCGGCACACCAGAGATGGACGCGGTCATCCGCGACTCGTACCGACGCGCAGCCCAGGTGCTCATCGCTGGCGGCGTACAGACCATCGTCTGGCTCACCTGCCCCGAGTTCAACAACGACGCCGTTCGCGACGTGGCACCCGATGTGCGTGAAGGCCGCCAGCCTGAGCGGGTCGCCGCGCTGAACACCATCATCCGCTCGCTGCCCGCCGAATTCCCCGGCTGGGTCACCAACCTCGATCTCGCCACGTGGATGCAGTCGCGCCAGACCGACCTGCGCCTGCGGCCCGATGGCGCGCACTTCGCCTACGACTGGCCCACCGATCTCTCGCGCGACTTCCCCGCCCTGCTGGCCGAGGCCATCGCTGCGGTCGACAAGGGATAGCGTCGGCCAGCGATATGAAAAAGAACGACCGGGTTCTTGCCCTCGACGGGTTGCGCGGCCTCGCCGTCATCGGCGTGCTCTTCTTCCACGACGGACGCCTCAGCGGCGGGTTCCTCGGCGTCGACCTGTTCTTCGCCCTGTCGGGTTTCCTCATCACCGGACTGCTGATCGATGAGGTGCGGCGCACGGGCACCGTGAACGTGCTGCGGTTCTGGGAGCGACGGTTCCGTCGGCTGCTGCCGGCCGTGCTGGCGTTGCTGGTGGCGGTCGTGCCGATGATGTACCTGTGGGGCAGCCCCCCACAGCTCAGCTCGGCCAAGAGCGCCGTCATCCCGGCATTGCTGTACATCGCCAACTGGCACGAGATCTTCCAGGGCGCCGACTACTGGGCACTGTTCACCGATCCGTCACCGCTCACCCACCTGTGGAGCCTGGCCGTCGAGCAGCAGTTCTACGTCGTGTGGCCGACGCTGTTCCTGCTGATGTCCCGCGTGCGTCGCTGGCTGTTCTCCATGACGGCGGCGTGCGTCGCGATGATCATCACGTCCGGTGTGCTGATGTGGGTGCTGTACGACCCGGCAAATCCCAATCGCGCCTATGAGGGGACCGACACACGCGCCTCGTCCATCGTGCTGGGTGCCTTGTTGGCGCTCGTCGGATTACCCGCGATCATCGAGCGATTGGGTAACGGCGATGGAACCCGGTTGCACCCTCGGCGCATTGCACTCGAACTCTTCCAGTGGACGATCGTGGCCGCACTCGCCTGGTCGTGGTTCACCGTCGACGGGGCCACGAGCAGCGGCCTCGCCCACGGTGGCTTCCTGCTGCACTCAGCTGGCGGGGCGCTGCTGGTGGCGACGCTCGCCACCAGCTGGCCCACCACCTTGCAGCGTGTCCTCACGATCGCTCCGCTGCGCGGTGCGGGTGCCGTCTCGTACGGCTGGTACCTGTGGCACTGGCCGATCTACATCCTGTTGACGAGCGAGCGCACCGGCTGGCACGGCTGGGCGCTCACCGCTGCCCGCTGG
>CAIXHI010000159.1 GCA_903919215.1 uncultured Acidimicrobiaceae bacterium | reverse complement strand
TTCTCGGTACCCATCCAGTGATCCTCTCGGCCCGAAGCCACTCTGACCAAAGCCATTCTGACCAAAGCCATTCCGAAAGGTAGGAAACAAGTGGACGTCCTCCGCTTCTCGTTGCTCGGTGTCGGAGCCGGCGGGCTCTACGCACTCGCCGCGATCGGTCTCGTGCTCGTCTATCGAGGGTCGGGTGTCGTCAATTTCGCCCAGGTGGCCATCGGCATGTTGGGCGCGTACGTGTACTTCGAACTGCGCATGCAGCACGGCTTCGATTCCACCGCCGGGCAATACTTCGCGCTGTTCGCCGGGCTGTTGTCCGCTGCGGCGCTGGGCGGGTTGTTCCACCTGCTCGTCCTGCGGCGTATGCGGCAGGCATCGCAACTCGCCCGCATCGTCGCCACGCTGGCGTTGATGATCACGATCACCAGCGTCGCCTTCTGGCGCTACGGCGGGAACCCTCGGGTCGTTCGTGGCCTGCTGCCGACCGGGCCGATGACGGTGTTCGGCGCAGCAGTGGGCAAGGACCGCATGATCATCGTGTTGATGGTGGTCGTGATCACCTTCGTGCTCTGGGCGATCTATCACTACACCACATTCGGTGTCGCCACCTCCGCAGTTGCCGAGAATCCGCGCGCTGCCGCCTCGCTGGCAGTGTCGCCGGACACGATCGCCGCAATCAACTGGTCCGTCGGCGGAGCGCTCGCCGGTCTGGCGGTGATCATGCTCGTGCCGATCACCGGGCTGGGGCCGGGCAACATCACATTCCTGGTGGTGCCGGTCCTCGCCCCCGCGGTCATCGGCAAGTTCTCGTCGTTCCCGATCGTCACCGGCGCTGGCATCGCTCTTGGCGTGACGCAATCGCTCATTACCCGCTACGTCGAGACCTCGGGCTGGGCCACAGCAGTTCCCTTCCTGTTCGTCGCCGTCTACCTCATCGCTCGCGGCAACACCGTCGCCGGCAAGGACGAGCGCTTCGGCCGCATGCCCGCACTCGGCACCGGCAAGATTCCGCCCGGCCTGGTGCTGTTCGGCTTCGTCGTGTCGCTCTTCCTGATCTGGTTCGTGTTCCCACGCACCTACATCCAGGCGTTCGAGGTCCAACTGCTCATCGGCCTGGTCATCTGCTCGTTCGTCGTGATCACCGGCTACGCCGGCCAGATCTCTCTGGCACAGATGGCCATGGGCGGTCTCGGCTCGCTGATCTGCGCATTCCTCGCCACCCGTTGGCACTGGCCGCTGGAACTCGCCTTTGTCGGAGGCGTGCTGTCCACCGTGCCCGTCGGCCTGATCCTGGCATTCGCCGGTGTGCGCACCCGTGGGGTCAACCTGGCGATCCTCACACTCGGCTTCGCAGTCTCCCTGGAAGCCGTCGTCCTGGGGAACGTCAAGTTCCGCGGCGGCATGACCGGTTACCGACTGAAGAACCCGAAAGTGTTCGGCATCGAGATTGCCGTCACCCGCCACCTCGAGCGGTACACGACGCTCAGCCTGATCATTCTCGTCGTGGTGATGCTCTCCATCGCCAACCTGCGCCGCGGCCGTGCCGGGCGGCGTTTGATCGCAGTGCGCACCAACGAACGCGCTGCCGCGGCGCTCGGAGTCTCCGTCGTCGGGGCGAAGGTCTATGCCTTCGTGCTCAGCGGCATGATCGCAGCGGCCGCCGGCATCCTGCTGATCTTCCGTCTGCCGATCGTGCAGTTCGGCGACTTCGGCGCCGTCACCTCGATCCTGCACCTGCAGAACGCCGTGCTCGGTGGCGTCGGTACCCTCGGCGGCCCACTCGTCGGCTCTGGCTTCGCCGCCGGCGGCGTCAGCCAGCAGATCTTCTCCTTCATCGGCTCGAACGTCGGCGTCATCCTCGCGGTCGTCGGCGGCTTCGGTCTGCTGATCATGCTCACCATGTCGCCCGACGGTCTGGCCTTCCAGATGCGTCACCAGAACGCATGGTGGCTCGACCGGATCCGCGCCAAGCTGCCGTCGCGCAAGCGGGCGTACGACCTGAGGGCGCTCGGCGCCGACAGCACCGAGCACGTGCCGGCCAAGGTGCTGGAGGTGCGCGGTCTTACCGTGCGCTTCGGCGGCGTCGTCGCGCTGTTCGAGTTCAACGTGGACGTGAACCCCGGCGAGGTCGTCGGTCTCATCGGTCCCAACGGCGCTGGCAAGAGCACTGCCATCGAGGCGATGACCGGGTTCGTCAAGCCGAGCACCGGCTCGGTGCGGTTCGACGGCGTGGACATCAGCGAGTGGAACACTGGCCGTCGTGCACGCGCTGGCCTGTCCCGGTCGTTCCAGTCGTTGGAGCTGTTCGAGGACCTCACCGTGCTCGAGAACATCCTGGCTGCATGCGACCGGCGCGATGTCACCGCCTATCTCACCGACCTGGTGAAGCCGGGTCGCGGCACGCTCACGCCGGCGGCAGCTGCTGCGCTGGTCGACTTCGGTTTCGAGGGCAGGCTGGAGACAAAGGTCTCCGATCTGTCCTACGCCGAGCGCCGCATGTTGGCCGTCGCCCGTGCAGTGGCGGGTGGGCACTCGGTGCTGATGCTGGACGAGCCGGCCGCCGGTCTCGACGACGTGCAGACCCGCCTGCTGGGCGAGTCCATCCGGCGCCTGGCCGCCGAGCGCGGCGTGGGCGTGCTGTTGGTCGAACACAACGTCGACATGGTGCTGCGCACCTGCGACCGCATCGTGGCGCTGGAGTTCGGTGAAGTGATCGGCACGGGCACGCCAGACGAGATCCGCAACAACGATCGCGTGATCGACGCATACCTCGGCACCTCGCGGTTTCGCGAAGAGAACGCTGCCGCCGCCGAGTGAACCTCGGCCCACACACGTACACACCACACGTAGGAGTACTGCCATGATCGACCTCTCGTCGTACATCCCCACTGATCCCTATTTCGGGGCACCATTTATCGATGTGGATGAAGAGCGCGCGCTCCCCTCTCCGCACCGTCATGTGCACGGCGGGTTCGAGAACACCGACACCCGTTTCCGCTTCTGGTTTGCGCCCAAGGATCAGTGGGGCGGGAGAATGTTCAACCCGCTGTCGGGCGCGCACGGCGGCACGGAAGACTTCTTCGGTTCACCGTTCGGCGAGATGATCGGCGGGCTGGGTACATGTTTCCGGCTCGGCGGCTACATGGTCGAAAGCAACCAGGGGCACTTCGGTGACGACCTCGATGCACGCGCCGGCGGCGATCCCACGCTCTACGGTCACCGCGCGAGCGCCGAGGCGGCGCGCTTCTCGAAGTATGTCGCCGAGCAGATCTACGGCGCAGCGCCGCACCACTCATACGTGTTCGGCGGTAGCGGCGGCGGTCGGCGGTCGCCGCTGTGCCTGGAGAACGCACCTGGCGTGTGGGACGGAGCGTTACCGTTCATGGGCGGCGGCGACGTTGCCGAGCCGGGAAACACTCAGCGAGTCAAGGGCGCGCAGAACATCTCGTTTGCGACCATGTTCAACGTGCAGCGACTCCTGGGCGAGCGCCTCGCATCGGTGGTCGATGCGATGGCTCCCGGAGGCTCTGGCAACCCATTCGAGGGCCTCACCACCCACGAGCGCGAGGAGCTCGCCAGCCTCTATCGCCAGGGATTCCCGCGCGGCGACGAGAAGATGATCGGCGAGCAGATGGGGCAGATCTGGTTGTGGTCAGCCACCGCCGATCTGCTGTTCGAGCAGGACCCCGAGTACTTCACCAACTTCTGGACCAGGCCCGGCTACGTCGGCCACGACCTACCCGATGTCGTCGCCGGCGATGTCATCGACGTCGAGTTGACGGTCGCTCGGGTGGTCACCATCGGCGACATCGTCAGCGACCCGATGTTCCTCGCACCCGAGTACGCACAGATGTACCGCTCGGCACTCACCTGGAGTCACATGGGCTCCCCCACCGACCTCGCGGTCGCCGTCCAGATCACGGGCGTCGGAGCGGGCTACCGCCTCGGCATGGGTATCCAGGTGCTCGACGGTGCAGCCGGCGGACGCCAGCTGTATTGCACCCAGTCGGCTCACGACTTCTACTTCTGCGATGGCCGCGGCGAGGCCAGCATCGTTCGCTTCGGTGGCGTACAGGTCGGCGACAAGGTGCACGTCGACAACCGCCGCTTTCTGGCCTATTGCTATTGGGCACGTCACCACCTCCTGCCCGATCCGGTGTTCGATAGCTTCCGCCTCGATGGAGTCGCGGTCTACCCACAGCACATTGCTCCCGATCAGTCGCCACTGATGGGCGTCGCCTACTCCGGCCAGTTCACCGGCAAGTTGATGTGGGTGCACCACACCCACGACTCCTCGCTGTGGCCGCCGCAGGGCCTGGTCTACAAGGATGCCGTCCTGCGCTCGCAGGGTGAGGCCGGCCTGGAGCACTTCGCGCTGCGCTGGACCGACCATGCCGAGCACGTGCCACCGATGATCTTCCCGCCGTCCACCAGCGGGCGACCGAACAACACCGTTCTCGTCGACTACCTCCCCGTGATCGAGCAGTCGCTCAAGGACCTCGCCAGCTGGGTGGAGGACGGCGTTCGACCGGCGGAGACGAAGTACCGCTACGCAGATGGCAAGGTGACGCTGCCCGAGACGGCGGCCGGACGCGGCGGTATCCAGCCAGTCATCCAGCTGTCGGCCAATGGCGGCCAACGAGCTGATGTGAAGGCTGGTGAGACGGTGACGTTGGCCGTGAACGCCTGCGTACCGGTCGGCACCGGAACCTTGATCGGTCTGCACTGGGACCTCGACGGCAGCGGCGAGTTCGGCACCCATATGGGCGGAATCGACGGTTCGTCCGCCGAGGTGTCGCAGGTGCTCGAGCACATCTACACCTCGCCTGGCACCTACTTCGTCAGCGTGCTCGCCGAGTCACACCGCGAGGGCGACGTGGACGCCACCTCGCGTCGCGTCCCCAACCTGGCCCAGGTGCGTGTAGTCGTCAACTGAGCTGTGATCCACCCGAAAACGAGATGAGTGGTGCGGGTCAATTCGTTGACCCGCACCGCTCAATCGGGAAGCCGGATCAGTCGCCAGCAGCCAGCGCCAGCGATGCGCCGCGCAGATCGGGTTCGATCAGCCGGTCGAGTTCGTCGGTGTAGACGGGGTCGGCCGAGCGCAGATAGCCCGAGCGTCGGTTCATCTGCTGCAGCAGGGCGTCGGACACTGAGTGCTCGCCGAGGAGCTCGTCGACAGCGAACCCGATGCGATCGGCCACTGCGTCGAGATGGGCCTCCGGCATACCGTAGAAACGGATCGTGTTGCCACCCAGCATCGCTCGCAGTTCGCTTTCGGTGCAGTCGCCGAACGCGTGCTGCAGCCAGGGCTTGGTGTTCGGCCATGTGCCCTCCCAGTGCGGAAAGTCCTGACCGAACGCGAACTGCTCGATCCCGATGCTCTCACGCATCTCCACCTCGGAGCGATGTGGGCACGACGGCACCATGAGGATGTTGTCGGCGTAGTACTCGCGCGGCGTGCGGGCACATGGCGGCTGCATCTCACGGAACTTGGTTTCGAGATGCGCAATCGTGTCGGGCACCCAGTCGGCGCGGATCTCGGTGAACGCCATCTTCAGCCTCGGGTAACGATCGAACACGCCACTGGCCATCAACTGCCACATCGGACGACGAGGCATCTGCAGGAACATGCGGATCGGCGAATCCTTCTCCTGCATCGCGCGGTGGATCTCCTCGAAGTCGTGACCGCCGGTCTCCTCGCCGTCACCCAGCTTGTGTGCCGGCGCCCACTCGCTCATCGGGCGCTGATCACTTCCCCAGCCAGCGTGACAGTTCAGCACCAGACCGAGGTCGGCACATGCTGCCCAGAAGCGCTCGTAGTAGGCGTCGTACAGCGGCGGAAGGGTGGCATCGAACGTGTTCAGCGGCGGGCCGACCGCCACGAATCCGTTGGCAGCACACCACTCCAGTTCGGCGATCGTCGCGTCCATATCAAGGCACGGACCGGGGTCGGCCACACCGAAGAAACGACCGTCGCCTTGCGCGATGAAGTCGGCCAGCCAGCGGTGGTAGGCCCGCGCTCCGGCGGCACGAATCTCTGCGGGCCATGGCGCATTCACGCCGTTGTAGAACGGCAGGATCGCCACTTGGGTTCCGGGGAGCAGCAGGTCGCCGGCGATACCTTCGGCGTCCATCTGCTCGAGACGGATGGCTGGATCGCATGCGCCGAACTCCCCGCCGCCAGCCACCAGGCCGCGGTCGTCGAAGACGGACAACGTCTTGCGCGGCGGACGAGCTGGCGTGGCGCGGTTGCCGATGTAGCTGACGTCCTCACGAATGAGATCGTCGACGTGCCGCCGAATCACCGGCTCGAAGTACTTGATGATGCTCGGCACTGTCGGCGTGACGTGACCGTCCGCCGACACGATCGTGACCTTGTTCTCCATGTTGTTCCCCATGTTGTTCCCCTTATGTGTTCTGTTCCCTGGAGTTGGTTGCAGCCTCCGCCGCGTCACTCGAGGGGGTAAGCGATTGAAATCCTGTGCCACTCGGTTCAGTGGACGACCACGCGTGCGGCGGCGAGGTTGGGAAGACGGCGTGCCGTCGCCGCGGTGTCGCCCTCGGTGTGCGACTCGACGTACGCCGTGGCGAAGTACGTACCTGGTGCAGCGAACGTGTGAGTGATCGTGAACTCCACGGCGGCCTGTGTGCCGTCGACCTCGTGGGAGATTGGGTAGGCGCCAGACCCGTCGAGGTCCCACTTGGCGGTCACGATGCCACCCTTGCCGGGCGGCACCTCGGCATACATTGTGAGCGTCACCGGCTCTCCCACCTTCACTTCAGCGCGCACGGCACCGTTTGCGCGGGCCGTCACCACCGGCTGCACTCCACGACGTTCGGCGGCGGTGGCGGCCAACGTCACCTTGCCGTCTCGATACCCAAAGCTCGTGTCGTCGGGACGCACACCGTCCTCCACCCACTTGGCGAGGTCGAGGAGTCCTTGCTCGATGTGCGGGCCGTAGTCGATCAGCCAGGTGGTGTTGTGCCGCCCGGGGGGCGATGCAGCCATGCTCGGCGGCACGTGCTCGGCGTTCTCCGTCCAGCGCAGGGCGAAGTAGTCCTGCCAGGCGTCGCCGCGCTCCTTCTTCACGTTGTTCAGCATTCCGAGGCCCTGCGAGGGCCACAGCGATGCGTCGTGTGTGTGGTGGATCCACATCATCTTGCCCTCGAAGCGCCCCGTGTGGCACGTGGACATGAAGGGTGAGCTTTCCGGCACCACGTACTGCGGGTACATCGGCACCCCGTCCACCTTCAGGCAGCTGTAGTCCACCTCGATCGCGTTGCTGTGATGGCGGTAGAAGTAGCAATAAGCGAGGAACGCCTTGTTCGAGAGCTCCACCTCGTCACCCGGCTGCACGCCGGTGAAGCGCAGGTTGGCCGCCTCGCCCTCACCGTCGCACAGGAACACCTTGTTGCCACTCTGCAGCGCGTAGAGCTGGCGACCGGCCGCCGCACCGGAGAGCATCTTGATGCCAATGCCCAAGAGATAGCCAGACGGCACGTTCTCCAGCTCCACTGCCAGCGGGATGTCCCACATGTTGTGCATCGACGCGAACAATCCTGTCATCGTTCGCAGCTGGTCGCACTCTGGTCCTGCGAACTGCGGGTCCTGGAGGATCTCCTTCGCATACACCGGGCGCTTCACCGTGGTGGTGATGTGAATCAGGTCGCCATGCACGTGTTGCGGCGAATCGAAGCCCACGTGACCGGGCTTGGTCCAGAACGCATCCCAGTATTCGGGGTGGTCCTTCTGCAGCCGCTCTGCGTACGACGACCACAGCCAGATTTGTCCCATCGGCTGGTGCAGCATGAATTCGTCACCTCTGGGATAGCCCAGGCGGTACAGCGTGGCGAGCTCTTCGCGCTGGTGACTGTCCAGGCCAGCGAACGGGTCGCCGCTGCCGCCGGGCAGCATCGAATCGATGACGTCCCAGATCTTGTCCTTCAGCAGACGCTGCACGTTGAACATCGAGCAGAAGTGTGCGGCAACAGTCTTCACGCGGCTGAAGTCGCCGTGCTCGCCGTCGAGCGCGTCGCCCATGAACGGCATCGCTGCGTCCCACACTCCCCCGCCGTACGCGAGGCACAGCGGGCTGCGACGCGCTCCACCGCTGCCACCGAATACGTACGAGTACGTCGGCGCTGATCCCAGGATCTGCGCCGCCACGAACTTCGAGAACCGTGCGCTCTCCGCCGCCGCACGCCACCCATAGATCGTCGGGTCAGGACCGGCCATCGGGTCCATCACATCACCGATGTGGCCCATATTCGTCTCCACCATGTATCCACCGAGACGGAACGTCATCGACAACCCGCCGATGTTGCTGCCCAACGCACCCGCGAACACATCCTCATGTCCGGCGTTCGCGCCCTCCAACGGCTGATACAGACGACCCCGATAACTGCCGTCCACTGGGAACCGCAACGCGAACCGCGTATCCGTCCCCTCGAACCCGCCGTGCACATAACGGTGCGGCGCCGGCTCGTCCATTAACCCGTCGTGATCGACGAACGGTGCCCCAAAGAAATCGTCGGTCACCGTGTACCCGGTCAGATCGATCGTGCTCATTGCTCTCGCTCTCCTGTGTTCAAGTTCTGTTGCGTTTGAAGCCGAAACCGCACCCTGTGCGGTTCAGGCTTCAAACGCAGATGGGATGGGTCCGGAATCGGGTGGGTCAGGGTGGGTGAGGGTGGGTCAGGGTGCGTCAGTGCGCGGTGAGGGCGGCCTGGTCGGCGGCGATCATGTCGTCGTAGAATGTCGACTCGACGCGTTCCTGCGGGCGGCGATACCCCGAGCGCAGGTGAAAGTGCTGCACCAACGCCTCAGTTGGCCGTTCGCCGGTGACCTCGGCGGGCGTCGGCCCGATTCGGTCGGCGAGCGCCCGCAGCGAAGCAACGTCGAGACCGAAGCACTCGGCCGCGTTCTCACCCATGATCCGCCGGGTCTCGTCCAGCGGCACCCCGTGGAATGCATCGCTGATCCACTCGCGGGTGTTGGGCCACGTACCCTCCGGATGCGGGAAGTCCATGCCGAACATGAACCGATCGAGGCCGATCTCGTGGCGGAGTTCCACCTCGTAGGGTCGCGGCGACGATGGGACCACGTAGATGTGGTCGGCCCAGTACTCACTGGGTGAACGCTGCAGTCCGCGGTGCTCTGGGCCGAACCACTTTTCCGCGACCTGTTTCACCGCTGGCACCCAATCGGCACGTACCTCGCTGAGCACGAGCTTCAGGCCCGGGAAGCGGTCGAAGACACCGCCCATCATCAGTTGCCACGTGACCCGACGCGGGATGGTGAGTGCCAGAAGTTGTGGACTGTTCTTCGGGAACTGGTCGATCGATGTTGCCATCGCCATGTGTTCCTTCAACGCCGCTTCCGGATCCGGCGCCATCTGGCGGCGTTCGCGGGCGGTGTCGCCGTACTGCGGTAGCCCGAATGCAGCGTGGACAGTGAGCACCAACCCGAGCTCCTCGCACGCAGCCCAGAACGGATCCCAATGACGCGAGGTGAGCGGCGGCAGGCTCGGGTCGAACACATTGCCGGGAGGCGCCACGCCGACGAACCCGTGGGCCGCCAGCCACTGCAACTCCTGCACGGTGTCGTCCAGATCCAGGCAGGGGCCAGGGTCGGCGATGCCGAACAGCCGGCCATTCGACTCAGCCATCCAGTCCGCCAACTGGCGGTGGTACGCCCGGCCGCCAGCGCGACGCATGTCGGGCGGGAACGTGCCGTTGATATGGCTGAAGAACGGCAGCATCGACACCTGGTGACCAGGCACGAGCACATCAGCAACTACGCCCTCGCGGTCCATCTCCGCCAAGCGTTTGTCCAGTTCCCATGCGCCGAACTCGCCGCCGCCACGAATGGCCCCGCCGCGGTCGATGAGGTCGAGCGTCTCGTCACTGAACCGGCGCTGGGAGATCGCATTGTCGCGCCACTCGCGGTCGATGGCCACGAGTCCGTCGAGCGCATCGTGGTACTTGCTCTCGAGATAGTCGCGGTAGTACTCGGGCGGCGCGCCAGCGTGGCCATCAGCCGAGATCACCATCACACGGTCATTGCTCATCCTCGGATCCCCATTTCTCTGTGTAGTTCGACATCCCCACACCGATCCCCCGATCGGCCGTGGGGTCAGTTCACGACAACTCGCGCCTGGCCGATCGTCTCGATACGGTCGAGCACGCCATTCAGTTCGCCGGCGCGGTGAGAGTTCACACGCGCCGTCACGAAGTACGTGCCCGGCGTGTCGTACGTCCTCGTGGTGCTCAGCGTGAGCGTGCTCTGACTGCCGTCGACCTCGTCGTGACGGAACGGGTACGTTCCTGAACCGTCGAAGTCCCAGAGCACCTCCACAATGGTGCCTGCACCTGGCGGCACTGTCGCCTTCACCACCAGTTGCACCGGCTCACCGACCTTCACCTCGGCCCGCAGCACACCGTTGGCGGCGACATGGGCCACCGGCTGAATGCCACCGCGCACGCTGGCATCTGCGGACAACACGACCTGACCGCTGCGCACCGAATAGTTCGTTCCCGCAGGCTCGACCCCAAGTTCGACCCAGTCGACGAGATCTCTCAGCGACTGCTCCATGATCCCCCGGTTGTCGATCAACCTCGTGGCCGCCACTCGCCGCGGCTCGGGCGGCACCATGTGGTACGGCCCGTGCTCGGCGAACTCGGTCCAACGGATGCGGAAGTTCTTGGCCGCACCCTCCTCACCCTGCGCCTGCAACACGGCCCGGTGGTACAGCGTGCCCCACCCTGGCCACACGGACGAGTCGTGCGTGTGGTGGATCCAGAGCAACTTGCCCTCGTACCTGCCCGAGTAGCACACGCCCATCAACGGCGACATCTCCGGCACCGGATGCTGCGGGAAGATCGGCACACCGTCGAGGCGTAGATGATCGAACGCGGGCTCGTCATCCATGACGTGGTAGCGGGCGAAGTAGCAATAGGCCAGGAACACTCGGTTACTGACGTGCACCTTGTCGCCGGGCTGCACGCCCATGAACCGCTTGGTGTTCGCGTCGCCGGTGCCGTCGCAGGCGAACACGTTGCCAGCCACCCCGGTGGCGTGCAATGAGCGCCCAGCGGCGTCACCCGTCAGCACCTTGACATTGGCGCCCACCCGGTAACCGCCTTCGAGACCGGCAAGCTCCACCGCATAGGGGAAGTCGTACGCGTCGCTTCCCGCGCCGACGATGGCGGCGAGGATGCGCATGGTCTGGAACTCGGGTCCGGCGTACTCGACCAGCTCGTTGAGTTCGCGGGCGGACAGCGTGCGCACGACAGTGCACTCCTGATCGATCAAATCGCCCAACACGGCATCGGGCTCGTCGTGACCCACGTACCCGGGCTCGGTCCAGAACTTGCGGAAGTACTCGGGATCGTTGGTCACCAACTCGTCGGACAGCGATGTGTACAACCACATCTGACCCATCGGTTCGCTGATCATGAACTCGTTGCCTTGCGCGTAGCCCTGGCGGTACAGGCTGGCGAGTTCGTCGCGCTGGTGCGATGTCAGGCCCTCGAACGGATTCCCGCTGCCTCCCGGCGCCATCCGGTCGGCCAGAGCGATGATGCCCGCCTTGCCGAGCAATCGCTGCACATTGAACATCTGGCCGAACGACATCACCGAACCGGCCTTCACCCGCTTGGTGTTGCCGTGCTCGGCAATGTCACCTCCGCTGGTGGACGGCATCGCGCCGTCCCACACACCCGGGCTGTTCTCCAGGCACAGCGGCGAGCGGCGACCGCCACCGCTGCCCCCGTACACATATGCGTGATGCGGTGCGCTGCCGTAGACCTGCGCGGCGACATACTTCGACAGCCGCGCCGACTCCGCGCTGGCGAGGTGACCGTAGAGCGTGGGGTTGTCGCCGTGGCGTGGATCGAGGTTGTCGCCGATGTGACCCTGGTTCGACTCGACCATGTACCCACCGAGGCGTGCACCGAGTGCGATGCGCTGGAACATCTCGCCGAGCATGCCACCGCCGAACGTGACCGTGTGACCCCCGTGGCCACCCTCGAGCGGCTGGAACATGCGGCCCTGGTACTGCTCGGCCGGCGGGAAGTAGAACGCGAAACGGGTGTCCGTCTCGGCGAAGCCACCCTCGATGAAGCGGTGCGGCGACGGCCGTTCGCGGGCTTCATCGATCTCGATGTACGGGGCGCCGAAGAACGTGTCGGTCACCTGGTAGCCGGAGAGGTCGATATCGCTCACGTTGAGTTCCTCATAGATGCGGAGATTGGGACGGTGGGTCAGTGATTGATCAGTCCGCCGTCCACCAGGACGTCGGAACCGGTCATGAACGAAGCCTCGGACGAGGCGAGGAAGGCGGCGACGGCGGCGATCTCCTCAGGCTGAGCGACACGCTTGACGAGCGATGCCATCAGCAGGCCGTCCATTGCCCCGGGCTGCGCGAGTTGGTCTGCCGAGCCGGGGGTCTGCACGACTCCCGGGCTGATACTGAGCGCCCGCACCCCGTGCGGTGCACCTTCGGCGGCCATCACGTGAGTCATCGCCAGCACGGCGGCCTTCGTGGCTGAATGACCGATGCCGCCGGGGCCGCCGCCGTGGCCGGCAACGGATGCGGTGTTCAGGATGAGACCCTGGCTTGCACACAGATGCGGCCATGCGGCTTTGGTGGCAACGAACACCAGCGTCAGTTCGTTGCGGATCGTGAAGTCCCATTGCTCGCGCGTCATCTGGTCGATGAGCGCGAACACGCACGCCGACGCGTTGTTGTAGAGCACATCGATCCGTCCGTGACGCGCGACCACGGCATCGACCCACAGTTGGCACGATGCCTCTTCGGCCAAGTCGATCGGCGCCGTAGCGCGCATCACTCCTCCGGACGCAGCGACCAGCGCCGCCGTCTCGGCGTTTCCCTCGACATCAAGGTCGCAACCCTCGACGAGGGCACCCTCGGCAGCGAAGCGGATTGCTGCCGCTCGACCCATCCCGCTGGCAGTACCGGTGATCATCGCCACCTTGCCTTCGAGTCGACGTTCCATCAGTGCACCACCACTCTCGCTTGAGCAAGATTCGGCACCCGCCGGGACGTGGCACCGACATCGCCGGCGCGATGCGACCACACTTTGGCGGTCACGAAGTACGTACCCGGGGCGCCGAACGACTGGGTGATCGTGCGAGTAACGCTGGCCGCCGTGCCGTCGATACCTTCCTCGTGCCGCGGGAACGTGCCCGATCCGTCGACATCCCAGTCGACCGCAATGATGCCACCCGTGCCTGGCGGTAACTCGGCGAACACCTCGACGGTGACGGACTCGCCGACAGCAACCTCTGCTCGCACTCCGCCGTTGGCAGTGACAGTGACCACGGGCTGGATACCGCCACGCTCGGAGGCAGTTGCCGGCAGGGCGACCTGCCCGTTGGCGTAGGTGTAGGTGGTGGCGATCGGGCGCACACCGTGCTCGACCCAATCGACGAGGTCGGCGAGGCCCTGCTCGATCACCGGCGAACTGTCGATCAGCCAGGTGGCGGCGCTGCGGTTCGGCAGCGACGGAATCATCACCGGCGGCATGTGTTCGGCGTTGTGCGTCCAGCGGATGCAGAAGTGGTCGTCCACCTGGTCGCCCAGTGCAGCCCGTGCAGCCTTCTGATAGATCACACCTTGGGGCGGCCACAGCGATGCGTCGTGGGTGTGATGAACCCACAGCAACTTGCCCTGCAACTCGCCCGAGTACGACACCCCCATCAACGGCGACATCAGCGGCACCGGGTGCTGCGGATACACGGGCACACCGTCCACCCGCAGCGAGTCGAACTGCTCGTCCTCCATCAGGTGGTGGCGGGCGAAGTAGCAGAACGCCAGGAACTTGCGGTTGTCGACATGCACCTGATCGCCCACGGAAACGCCACGGAAGCGCTCGATGTTCGCCTCGGCAGGACCGTCGCAGGAGAACAAATCGCCGGACACCCCCGAGGCGTACAGCTGACGGCCGGCTGCAGGGCCGGTGAGCACCCGCACCCCGGTGCCGAGCCGGTACCCAGCTCCTACTCCGTCGAGTTCAACGGCGATGGGCAGCGACCAGTCGCCCGACATCGTCGCCATGATCAGTGCCAGGTTGCGCAGCGTTTCGTACTCGGCGCCGGAGTAGCCCTCCAGCGCGACGAAGTCCTGTGCGGTGAGCACCCGCCGCACAGTCGCAGTGACGTCGATGACGTCGGGCATCACCAAGTCGGGTTGGTCGTGGCCCACGTAGCCGGGCTTGGTCCAGAAGTCGGCGAAGTAGGTGGGGTCCTGTTCGACGAGCATGTCGGCGATCGAGGTCCAGAGCCAGATCTGTCCGAACGGCTGGCTGATGATGAACTCGTCGCCCATTGGGAAGCCCTGGCGATAAAGGCTGGCCAGCTCCTCGCGCTGGTGCGTGTCCAAGCCCTCGTACGGGTCGCCGCTGCCACCGGGCGCCATTGCATCCGTGACGTCGAGGATCTGCGTGCCGAGCACTCGCTGCACGTTGAACATCGAGGCGAACGACATCACCTGCGAACCCCTGATGCGTGACATGCTGCCCAACGGGGCGATGTCGCCGCCGCCCATATAGGGCAGCGCTCCGTCGTACACGTCCGGAGCATTCTCCAGACACAGCGGCGAGCGGCGGCCGCCGCCACTGCCACCGAACACATACGAGTGATGCGGCTGGTCGCCGTAGATCTGAGCCGCAATGTGTTTCGAGAACCGTGCACATTCGGCGCTCGCGCGATAGCCGTACATGCGCGGATCGTCGCCAGCACGTTGATCGATGTCGTCACCGATGTGGCCCTGGTTGGACTCCACCATGTACCCGCCGAGGCGGGTGATCATCGGCAGACCGACGCGCTCGAACACCAGCTCCCCGTCGAAGCTGCGCTCATGGCCGCCGTGCCCGCCCTCGATCGGCTGGAACATGCGACCCTCGTACCCTTGATCGGGGAAGTAGAACGTGAATCGGGTGTCGGTGTCGGCGAAGCCGCCGTGCACGAGTCGGTGCGGAAGTGGCGTGTCGCGGTAGATGTCTTCGTCCAGGTAGGGCGCGCC
>CAIXHI010000158.1 GCA_903919215.1 uncultured Acidimicrobiaceae bacterium | reverse complement strand
TGATCACTGTGAACGTCGGTGCCGAGGGGTGGCTGCACCTCGGGCATGTGCCGGTCACCGGTGCTGCGCAACGCGACTTCCAGACGGACGTGCCGTTCCCGATGCGTCAGTGGGTGCGGGTCACGACGTATCTCGACGCCCGGCCGGGTGGGGTCGCGGCGGTGTGGCAGGACGGTGCACTCGCTTCGGCGGCGGGCATCGACGGTGTTCCCGGTGGGCTCGTGTCGCAGGCCCATTTCGGTCTGTACGCACCGCCCGCCCTGCTTACCGGACGGGTGGTCAACGACGACCTCACCGTCTGGACGGTTGCTGACGCCTGACGTGTCATGTGGCCGGCGGGGATAACGGGAGGAAGCCGCCGAGGATCACTTGCAAACCGCGCTCGAACACCAACTCGTTGTGGCGGGCGATCTCAGCGGTGGTGCGGCTGACGACGTCGAACGGTTCGGTACCGACCAAGCGATAGCGCAGGCGCCGCCGCTCGAGGTGGTTGGGGGCCCCGGCGAAGTCGTGCACCGTGGTACCCACGATGTAGGCCTCCAGCGCTTGGTAGGCGCTCGGGAGGTCGTGTTCCGGCACCCCAGCGGCGACGAGTAATGCGCTCGCCCGGTGCACGAGTGCAGTGCTCTCGCCGAACGAGTTCGCGACTGGGAGCGCTGGGACGATTCGTGGGTGTTGGGCAAGTGCCGCCCGCGCGCATCGCGCGACGTGAGCCAGTGCGTCACGTGGGGTCATCCCCGAAACGTCGCCGACCAGGTCGGGAATGTTGGCGAGCACGGTGTTGATCATCGCCGCGAGCAACTCGTCCTTGTCGCGGAAGTGGCTATAGATCGCCGTATGCGAGAGGCCCATCCGGGTGCCGAGCGTCCGCCAGGTGATGCCGTCGAGGCCCACCTCATCGGCGTACTCAATCGCCGCAGCCACAAAGTCGCTGCGTTGAAGAGCCGGTCGTCGTCCCATGGCCAGCGAGGTTACCGCCCGCCCGGTCTAGGAAGGGTTGGTCCCGGTTTCCGGGACCAACCCTTCCCAGACGGCGTTTGGGGACGGATTGTTCCCAGAAACCGGGGGAGTGGTGGGGGAAAGTGGTGCGTGGTGGTTGACAATGGGGGGAACCGGGGGGCAGAATGGGGTGAAGTGGGGATTCAGGGTGCAGACCCGTATCCGGCCGAGGCAGGCACCGCTCGAGCAGGGAAGGTGGTGAACGCGACGTGTTGTTCGTCGGTGCGTACGAGCGCAATCTCGACGACAAGGGCCGACTGGCCCTGCCGGCGCCGTTCCGTGACCGCCTCGGCGAGCACTGCTACCTGGCCAAGGGCCTCGACAAGTGCGTCACTGTCGTGCCTGCCGCAGTGTTCGAGCAAGAAGCCGCGACCATCGCGGCGCAGGTGCGTTCTGGCGAGATCACCCGCAACCAGGCTCGCGCCCTGGCCATGTCGGCCACGTTGGTCAGCCTCGACAAGCAGGGTCGGGTCAACGTCGACGAGCAGTTGCGTTCCTACGCCGAACTCGTCACCGCCAGCACCGTGATGGTCGCCGGCAACTTCGACCGCCTCGAGATCTGGTCCACCGATCGCTTCGCCCGCGTCAACGACGAGGGCACTGGGCACCTCGCCGGTGACGACGAGTGAGCCACCTGTCCTATCCGTCAACCCATCACCACATTCACGCAGCAGAGGAGGAAGAGGCCGCCGCACAACTGTGCAGCACACCGGCACACCACCGAGACACCGCTCCGCACCGCCCGATCAGGGTAGGGATGCAATGAGCGCCGAGTCCTTCCATCATCTGCCCGTCATGGTCGACGAGATCGTCGAACTGTTCGCCGCAGTGCCCTCCGGATTCGTGCTCGACGCCACCCTCGGAGGTGGTGGCCATGCTGCAGCACTGCTGGAGCGTTGGCCCCACATCGGAATCCTCGGGATCGACCGTGACGAAGCCGCCCTTGCCGCAGCGCAGGAGCGTCTCGCCGGGTTCGGCGATCGGGTGAAGGTGTACCACTGCCGGTTCGATCGCCTCGACGAAGCCATGGAAGCACTCTCCATCGAGTCCCTGTCCGGTGCCCTCTTCGACCTCGGCGTCAGCTCGCCACAGCTCGACCGTGCGGACCGTGGCTTCAGCTACCGCAACGATTCGGTGCTGGACATGCGCATGGACCAGAGCCAGCTCTGGAGCGCCAAGGACGTCGTCAACGGCTACGACGCCGATCAGCTCGCGCGAGTGCTGCAGCAGTACGGCGACGAGCGCTTCGCCAAGCGCATCGCCAAGGCGATCGTCGCTGCCCGCCCCATCGACTCGACGTCCGAGCTGGCCGAGGTCGTCACCTCCGCGATCCCCGCGGCGGCCCGTCGCACCGGGGGTCATCCTGCCAAGCGCACGTTCCAGGCCATCCGCATCGAGGTCAACGGTGAGCTCGAGGCGCTGCCGGTGGCGCTCGACTCGGCCATTCGCAGCACCGCGCCCGGCGGTCGGGTGGCCGTCCTCTCGTACCACTCCGGCGAGGATCGGATCGTCAAGGAGCGTTTGCGTTCGGCAGAGACGGGCAACTGCCCGTGCCCGCCCGAACTGCCCTGCGTGTGTGATGCGATCCAGACCGTGCGTCTCGTTCGCGGCATCCCGCGCACACCGTCGAAGGATGAGCAACGCACCAACCGTCGGGCCAGCAGCGCCCGTCTGCGCGTCGTCGAGCGCATCGTCGATTCGCCCACTCGCGGACGACGCTGATGGCGCTCGCAGCCCGCAACGAGCGGGCAGCGGTAGTGCGCGCGCGGATGCATGGCGGCGGCGCTGCCGACGCCCGCGCGATGGTCAAGCGCACCACGCCGTTGGCCTCCGCTCCGAGTGCTCGGCTGGCGGTGGTGCCGCGACGTAAGCGCACAGCGCGCCTGATCGCCGCTGCCAGTGTGGTGGTGTTCGGTCTGATGCTGGGCGCTGCCGCGTTCCAGACGCAGATCGCCCGTCGCCAACTCACGCTGGACACCCTCGACCGCGATATCCGCAAGGGTCGCGATCAGTACGACGTGCTGCGCCGTGAGCGCGCGGAGTTGCGCTCGCCGGGCCGCTTGTCAGAACAAGCGGCTGCGCTTGGCATGGGGCCGGCGAAGCAGACGAACTTCGTCAGCGTCGCTCCCGAAGAAGTGGCGATCGTGCAGCGCACGGGTGCAGCCTCGATGCAGCATTCGGTGACGCCGATCCAGCAGGAGTTCGAGCAGTACGCAAAGGTGAAGCAGCAGGCACTGGTGGCGCCGTGAGCAAGGAACCGCGCCACACGTCTCGCCGCTCGCACGGCACTCCCCACGAACGCGGCTCAGCGACGGGTTCGCGAGCACACGGGAATGCCACCCGCAGCCGAGCGAGCGCGGCGGCCCCCCGCCCCGCGGCGCCGAGCGCTCGTTCGGGTGTAGCAGCACCATCCCGTTCGCGTACAGCGCCTGCCCGCGAGCAGGGTCGGGGAGCCGGGCGTGAGCCCCGCCGCGACATGCCGGTCGCACGGTCGCAACGTCACGGGCGCGACATCGTCGCCCCGCCTCCGCCCCGCGCACACCGCTCGTCGCGTGGCAAACAGCCGCCCGGTGGCTTCACGCTCACCTTCCGCCCTGGCGACCCACGTCGCCGTCTTGTTGCGATGTTCATCATCGCCATGTTGCTGTTCGCTGCAGTCGTCGGCCGCGTGGCCTACTTGCAGACCACTGGCTCTGATTCGTTGAAAGCAGCAGGGAAAGCGCAGCGCACCTCGGAGTCGGTGCTCCACGCGCAGCGTGGCACGATCTTCGCTCGTGACGGCGGCGAGTTGGCGACCAGCGTGCCGTCCACCACGATCTTCGCCAATCCGAAACTGGTGAACGATCCGGCCGGCGAGGTGTCGCTGCTGGCGGCGATGCTGCACCTGACCGTGGACAAGCAGAAGGCTCTGCTGCAGGCGTTCGGCGACAAGTCGAAGAGTTTCGTCTACGTCGCCCGACAGATCGACGACCAACTGGCCAACTCGGTGCTGGCGCT
>CAIXHI010000157.1 GCA_903919215.1 uncultured Acidimicrobiaceae bacterium | reverse complement strand
GCGTCTCGACCTCGATGAAGTCGCGTCCGTGCAACGTGCGCCGGAAGCTGGCGATGATCTCGTGGCGGATACGGAACGCGCGACGGGCGTCCTCGTTGACGATCAGGTCGGCGTAGCGCTGACGGAAACGGGTGTCGGTGTCCGTGAGACCGTGCCACTTGTCGGGCATCGGGCGAACGGCCTTGGACAGCAGTTCGCACCGCTGCACCTTCACGCTGAGCTCGCCCTTGCGGGTGGTCATGACGGTGCCGTGCACCCCCACCCAGTCGCCGAGGTCGAGACCCTTGAACGACTCGAACGGATCATCGCCGACGACGGCCTTGGACACGAACAGTTGCACCTCGCCGTCGCGGTCGCGCATGGTGGCGAAGACGAGCTTGCCGCCGTCGCGCGACAACATGATCCGCCCGGCAATGGCGACCTCGAAATCGGTCTCGACTCCCGGCTCGAGTCCGCCGTGCAGGTCGCGCAGTTCGGCCAACGTGTGGGTGCGATCGAAGCGGTACGGGTATGGGTTGCCGCCAGCAGCCCGCACGTCGTCGACCTTCTGCAGCCGCTTGGCCTTCTCGGCCACCAAACCGCTGCCGCTGACCGAGTCGTCGAGCTCGTCGACCCTGGGGTCGTCGGGGGCCGGGGGAAGGGTGTCGTCGCTGCTCACAGTCAGGGAACGGTAGTGGCTGGCGGTCGCCAATCCCCGGTTCGATTCGTCACACGCCGGTCGCCGCTCCGCGAGGGTGCCTGCGGCTGAACCGACCTCGCTGGTAGGGTTCGCCCAGCGGGGCCGCACGACAGGAGTTCTGGATGAGTCGACGCAATCGCGCGGCGAAACTTGCCATTCTGTTGGGTTGTGTCCTTTCGGTGGGACTTGATCAGGCGAAAGCTGGTTCGCCGCAGGACATCGGGGCAATCAGCGCTCCGGCGGTGCCGCTGCAGCTCGCCGTGGCCGGGACGCCCGGCTCGGTCCAGGTCGTCTCCATCGCCCAGCGCGGCACGCTCAGCGACGCCACCATCAACGGGGCTGTCGATGCCGCCGTCGCGAGTGGTGGTACGGCGGTGCCGGGTCGCGGTTTCCAGATCGGGCTGCGCCGTGTACTTCGTGGGGCGACGGTGGTGCAGCAGTCCTTCGGTCCAGGGTGGGGTTTCCCGATGTCGGTGACCGCGCTGCCACTCGACGCCGTCCGCGCCGTCATGGGCCGTGCCATCGCCGGGACCGTCGGTCCGGGGTTTCTCGTGATGGGGAAGACCACGGCGGACATGCGTGGCGCCAAGGCGGGCGATCAGGTCGAGCTCATCTCCGCCTCCGGCGCGATCGCCACGTTCTGGATCGGTCGTGTCGTACCCGACGACGAGATCGGCGGCACCGAGATCCTGATGACCACCGACGTCGCCACTGCACTCGGCATCACCACCAACACGCGAGTGCTCATCTTCGGCAACTTCGACCGGCAGATACTCGACTATCTCCTCACGGTCGTGGGGTTGCTGGGGAACCCCAGGGTTCAGGTGTGGCACTCGTGGGACGCTCCCACGGCCGACGGCGTGATGAGCCTGCTGCAGACGAAACAGGTGATGGGCGAGTTCGACCTGTACTACGCCGGACTCGTGTCCGGCAGCGTGTGGGTCGAGCGCAACGAGGGCTGGAGCCAGACCAATCTGCCGGCCGTCCGCTACGAGTATCCGACTGGCATCGTGGCCCGCTGCCACAACGTGATCCACAGCGACCTTGTGGCAGCACTCGCCGAAGTGGCTGGACTGGCCACGCTGTACCCCGAGTTGGTGAACGTCAACCCCAATCCGGCGTCGCAGTCCACTGGGCTCGACATCGCCAACACCAACTCCTCTGGCGGTTGCGCCACACCGCACACAGCCCGACTGTCGCGCACCGGTATCAGCACCGGCATTGTGTCGCGGCACTCGTGGGGTATGGCGCTCGACACCAGCACGGCTGCCAACTGCCAAGGGTGCATCCCGGTCATGGACTGTCGCATCGTGCGCATCTTCCGCAAGCACAACTTCGCATGGGGTGGCAGCTTCCTGACCCCGGACGGTATGCACTTCGAGTGGGTCGGGGAACGACGCGACCTCGTGCAGAACCCGAAGTCGCCGTGCCCCAACCTCACACCGCCGGCGGTGCAGAGTGTGAACCCGCCACCACGTCGCTCGGATCTCAGCCGACTGTTCGCCGACGACGGGTGGGCCGGCGAGTAACCGGTACGAATGTGGGGGGATAGCCTCAACGGTGTGGCGACTCGATTCGTGATCATCGGTGGTGGACCGGCGGGCAACACGGCGGCAACGCATGCGGCCAGGCTCGGAGCGGAAGTCACGCTCATCGAGCGCGACGTGATCGGCGGTGCAGCCCACCTGTGGGACTGCATCCCGTCCAAGGCGATGATCGCCACCGGAGGTGCCATCGCCCAGTCACGCAAGATGGAGGGAATGGGGCTCGAGCAGTCCGAGGCCCAAGCCGAAGTCGACGTCGACGCGCTCACCGAGCGCATTGAGAGCATCAAAACGCGTCTGCAGCGTGGCACCACCAACCTGCTGACGAGCCAGGGCGTCAACCTCGTGAAGGGGACGGCACGCATGTTGTCACCGCACGATGTCGAGATCACCACCACCGACGACAACGGCAACCCGAAGGTCT
>CAIXHI010000156.1 GCA_903919215.1 uncultured Acidimicrobiaceae bacterium | reverse complement strand
TCAGGGCGGGATGCTGCCCTCGCAGGCCGAGATCGTCGAACACGTCCTGAGTGTCGAAGGGGTGCGCTGAGATGCCGTCGTCAGTCTTCTACCGACAGTTCGAGCGTCACGATCACGCCGCCGGGCTACATGCGCACGCCACCACCTACTGCCCGGGCTGCGGCCACGGTCTGGCGCAGAAGTACCTGGCTGAGGCGATCGACGAACTCGGCGTGAAGGACCGCACAGTTCTCGTGTCGCCCGTCGGTTGCTCGGTGTTCAGCTACTACTACTTCGACGTCGGCAACACGCAGGCCGCGCACGGTCGTGCGCCCGCAGTCGGCCTCGGCCACAAGACCGCCAACCCCGACTCGATCGTGATCTGCTACCAGGGTGACGGCGATCTCGCCTCCATCGGTTTGGCGGAGATCATCAGCACTGCGCAGATGGGCATCCCGATCACGGTGATCTTCGCCAACAACGCGATCTACGGGATGACCGGCGGGCAGATGGCGCCCACCACGCTCACCGGCCAACAGACCACCACGACACCCAACGGTCGCACCCTGTTCTCCGGCCAGCCGTTGAAGGTGGCCGAGATGATCGCCGGCCTCGACGGCCCGGTGTTCGTTGAGCGTGTCGCGCTGTACGACAACAAGCACCGCACCCATGCGCGGCGTGCGATCAAGAAGGCGCTCGAGTTGCAGGTGAACGGTGTCGGGTTCGCGTTCATCGAAGTGCTGGCCGAATGCCCAACGCATCTCAAGCTGTCGCCGGAAGCCTCCGAGGCGTGGGTGCGCGACAACATGGAGCCGGTCTTCCCGCTCGGCGTGAAGAAGGACATCACCGATGGCCCCCACTACCCCACGATCCCGACACCGTCGTTCGATGTCGAGCGGATCCTGAGCGTGCTGGGCACCACCTCCGAACAGCCGACGCGGTACGCCACTGGTTTCCCTACGCACCTCGACCTGGACGACATCAGCCTCAAGTTGGCCGGTGCCGGCGGTGACGGTGCGCAGACCGCGGCGATGTTGATCACCCGTTCGGCCATCGCCGAGGGGTTCGACTCCACGCACATCCCCAGCTACGGGCCCGAGTCGCGCGGCGGCACGTCGTACGCCGATGTGCACGTCGCCGCGGTGGAAGTGCTGTCGCCCGCGGCGCCGCACCCGCACGTGCTGGTGGCGTTCAACGCGCCCAGCTTGGCCAAGTTCGGCCCGACGGTGCGCGCCGGTGGTGTGGTCATCTACGACAGCTCGATCATCACTGATCTGCCCGACGGGCTGGCTGACGGCGTGCGCATGGTCGGCGTGCCGTTCACCGCGGTGGCCAAGGAACTTGGCTCAGTGGTGGTGAAGAACATCGTCGCGTTGGGCGCGTTCCAGGGCGTCACCCAGTTGTTCCCGAAGGACACGTTCCTCGCCGCGATCCGTGCCTCGTTGGGCAACCATCGGGCAATGCTCGCCCTCGACGTGCAGGCCTTCGAACGTGGCGCCACCTTGGCCGCCGAATTCGTCGCCGGCCCCTGACCCAGCCCCGGCCCCCCGACCGGCGACCGACGGCCGACCGACATTGGTTGGGCGCGCTTCGTGCCGCTGGTGTCCAGCCCCCAACCCCGACCCTGGTTGGGCGCGATTCGTGCCGTCGGTGACCGGCCCAGCTCCCACGGGCGCGGTTCCTGCGCAGCGCCGACACGAAGCGCGCCCACACGACAGCAGCGGCACGAATCGCGCCCACACGAGCCGGGCCAGCCCCCCGACACCCGGCCCGGCAAAGGTCGTGTCGAGGGGTCTCGCTGGCTGCGCTACCTTTTGGACATGAGCACCAACCTTCGTCTGTACACGGCCGCCGTCTACGCCTTCGAGCATGTGCTGAAGTCGGCCAAACCCACCACGTTCAAGCGCAAGGCACCGTGTGACGGCTGGACCGGCGCAGACGTCTACGAGCACGGCATCGGCAACCTGGCGATGATCAAGAGCTTCGCCGCCACGGGCAAGGGCCCCAAGAGCACGCCGAAGCTGGGCACCGATCCGCTGGGTGCGTGGCTGAAGATGCGCGAGCAGACGTTGGAGGTGCTGGATCGTCCCGGCGCGCTGGAGTCGATCGCGCACAACCCGTTCGGCCCCGAGTTCGGCCCGATGCCGGTGGATGCGCTGGTGGGGTTCATGGCTGCCGACCTCGTGCCCCACGTATGGGACCTGGCGCGCACGGCCAAGGTCGACGAGCGACTCGACCCGACTCTGGTGAAGGCCTCGATGGTCACCTGGAAGTCGCTGCCCGCCGAGGTGCTGCGGATGCCCGGGATGATGGGCCCGGCCGTGAAGTCCGTCGCCGGCTCCGATGCCCAGACCAAGATGCTGAACTTCCTGGGTCGCGAGGTCTGAGGCCAGCGCCGAGGGGCGCGAACCTTCGTGCGTACCCCTCGCAGAACGATGCCGGTAGCGTCGCGGCGTGCAACCCCGCGTCCAGTCTCTGCTGCGAGTGCTGGTAGCTGCAGGGTTGCTCGTTGCGGTCGCCAGTCCGGCGACGCAAGTCGGGGCGCAACCGCCCCGCACGGCAGCATCCAGCACAGCCGGTACGGAGTCAGTCGCGTTCGGTTCATCGACAATCGCCGATTCCGCTGGCCGGTATCTCGTGCAGTATCGGTCGGCCGCCAGCTTGCTGCTCGGCACTGCTGCGCTCACCGTGCAGGGTGTCATCACCGATCAAGTGTCGACGACGGGAATCTACGCGGCGACCGTGGAGGTGGATGCCCAACGGGCCGAGCGCCTGCGCTCCACATCCGGTGTCGTCGCCGTGGAACCCGACCACATCTTCACCGCCTCGACGAGTCAGTCGAGCCCCCCGTGGGGCCTCGATCGCCTCGACCAGCGGTCGTTGCCGCTGGACTCGAGCTACACGTATACGGCGACCGGCGCGGGGGTCACCGCGTATGTGATCGACACCGGTTTGCGGATGACACACACCGAGTTCACCGGGCGCGTGCCTCGCTCGGCGTACAACAATTTTGGCGACGGCACCCTCGCCACGGATTGCAACGGTCACGGCACCCATGTCGCCGGCACGTTGGGTGGCACCACGTACGGCGTCGCCAAGGGTGTGACGATCATTCCGGTGAAGATCGGCGACTGCTTGGGTCAGAGCTTCGACTCGATCATGATTGCCGGCATCGGCTGGGTGATCACCGATCATGTGGCCGGCACTCCAGCGGTGGCCAACATCAGCTTCGGTGGCGCCGCGTCGGCGACTGTGGATGCGGCAATCAACGCCTTGATCGCCGATGGCGTCACGGTGGTCGCAGCGGCTGGCAACGACGCTGCGCCGAGTTGCGGCGTCAGCCCAGCGCGTGCGGCGGCAGCGATCACGGTTGCTGCCTCGGACAGCGGCGACAACAGAGCTGCGTACTCCAACTTTGGGTCGTGTAACGACATCTTTGCCCCCGGATCGAACATCTTGTCGGCGTACTTCGGGTCGGACACTGGAGCTGCGTATGGCAGCGGCACATCGATGGCTTCCCCGCACGTGGCTGGTGTCGTGGCGCTGATGCTGCAGGACAACCCGACAGCAACACCTGCGGCGATCTGGACTGCACTCAGCGCCAACGCGACGACCGGTGCGGTCACCGGCTTGTTGAGCGGTGACCCCAACAAGCTCCTCTCCATCCCCGGAGTGGCGCCAACAGGTCCGGCGTATGTGCCGTTGAGTCCGGCGCGGCTGATGGACACACGCCCCGGCGAAGCAACCATCGACATGGCCTACGCAGGGATCGGACAACGACCAGCCGGTTCAGTCACCGAACTCGTCGTCACCGGCCGCGGTGGCGTCGACGCCGCAGCCAACGCCGTGGTACTCAACGTCACCATCGTCTCACCCACCGGCGGCGGCTTCGCCACCATCTACCCCTGCGGCACCACACAACCCACCGCCTCCAACCTCAACTACACCGCCGGCCAAATCATCCCCAACGCCGTCATCGCCAAGATCGGCACCGCCGGCAAGGTGTGCCTCTACACCAACGCACCCACCC